>DATGCY010000045.1:0-11198 GCA_035311385.1 Candidatus Methylomirabilota bacterium | reverse complement strand
GACGATGAGGGCGCGCACCTCGTCGTCGTCCTCCGCTTTCTGCAGCTCCTCGCGCACGCGAGCCACGATGGGCACGCGCGGGGGCGGCGTGCCGAGGACGACGCTCCCCGTCTCGTCGGCGAGCACGCCCGAGACGTCCATAAGAAGGATCTTGGCCTTGCCTTCGCCTTCGACCGTCTCCTCGCGCAGAGGGCGGATGCGCGGCTGGAGCTCGATGTCGACGAGCGTGCAACCCTGGAGGAGGAGCGCGGTGAGTACGGCGAGGACGAGCAGTCGCATGGGCGAAGTATACCGTGCGGGCGACGGTCTCCTCTATAATCGCCCTCATCGAGAGGAGGGCCTCATGCAGGGACGGCGGTCGAGGTGGACATGAGCTCCATCGGCATCGAGGACATTCGCGCGGCGGCGTCGCGCCTCAAGGGGCGCATCCATCGCACGCCCGTCATCACCACTCGCTCCTTCGACGAGCGATGCGAGCAGCAGGTGTTCTTCAAGTGCGAAAACCTTCAGCGAGCGGGGGCCTTCAAGATTCGTGGCGCGCTGAACAAACTGCTCAGTCTCAGCGACGGGGAGCGTCGGCGCGGGGTGGTCGGGTTCTCCTCGGGCAATCACGCGCAGGGAGTGGCCCTGGCCGCCCGGCTCACCGGCGTCTCGGCGGTGATCCTGATGCCCACAGATGCCCCCGCGCTCAAGGTGTCGGCCACGCGCGGCTACGGCGCGGAGGTCATCTTCTATGATCGGCAGACGGAAGACCGCGAGGAGCGGGCGCGGGATCTCGTGGCGCGCACCGGACGGGTGCTCGTGCCCCCCTACGACGATCCCGCCATCATGGCGGGACAGGGGACGGCGGCCCTGGAGCTCCTCGAGGACGTCCCCGAGCTCGACGCCCTCGTCACGCCGATGGGCGGCGGCGGCCTCATGGCTGGCTGCAGCACGGCCGCGCGCGCGCTGCGGCCGTCGATCAACATTTTCGGCGTGGAGGCCGATACGGCCAACGACACGTACCTTTCCATGCGGAAGGGTGAGCGTGTGAGCATCGCCCCGCCTCCCACCATCGCCGACGGCATTCGCAATCTCTCGCCGGGGGCGCTGACCTTTCCCATCAACCAGCGCACGGTGACCGAGGTGCTCCTCGTCTCCGACGAGGAGATCGCGGAAGCGGTCCGCTTCCTCCTCCTGCGCGGCAAGCTGCTCGTGGAGCCGACGGGGGCGGTGCCCGCCGCCGCTCTCCTCGCGGGGAAGGTGCCGATGCCGAAAGGATCGAAAGTGGGCGTGGTCCTCTCGGGAGGCAACATCGATCCCGGGCTGCTCGCGCAGATCCTCGGCGGCTACGCCTAGGCGCGGGGCGCGCCTATCGCCGGTGATATTCGGGGATGACCTGCTCGGCGGCCACCGCGAGCTGATCGAGCATACGCTCGGGCGGGCAGAGCGGTCGCAGGATGAACTTCGAGCCGCCACCCTTGACGTACTCCTCGATGCGCGAGGCGACCACCTCGGTGGGACCGAACGCAGTGCAGGCGCGCATGGTCGCCTCGTCCACTCGACCGCGAGGGATGTAGGGCTGGGCCATGGCGACCGCCTGGGCCTCGCTGGCCGCGACGGCGTAGTTGATCAGGGTGCCGAAGTGATCCTCGGGCACCTCGCGCCGTTCCGTCGCGGCCAGCTCCTGCACCTTCTGGACGCCGACGCGGAACTCCTCCGGCGTGATGAAGGAAGGGATCCAGCCGTCGCCCAGCCGCGCCGTGCGCTTTTGCGCCGCCTCGCTCTTGCCGCCGATCCAGATGGGCGGAGGCGTCTGCCAGGGTTTGGGGAAGACGGTGACGCGATCGAGCTTGAAGAACTCGCCCTGGTACGTAACCTCGTCCTGCGTCCAGAGGAGCCGCAGGATGCGAATGGCTTCGTCGGTGCGCCGCCCGCGCTCCTTGAACGGCACCCCCGAGGCGTCGAACTCGCGCGGGAGCTCCACGCCCACACCCACGGCGGGGAAGAGTCGCCCGCGCGAGAGCCAGTCCACGGTGGCCATCTCCTTGGCCGCGACCACGGGCGTGCGATAGGGCAGGACGAGCACGCTCGGGCCGAACTTGAGCTTCTGAGTGCGAGCGGCGATGGCGGCGAGCGAGGTCATGACCTCGGGCACGGGGACGGGCGAGGAGAGCCGATCGGAGAGCCAGATCGAATCGATGTCGCTCCGCTCGCAGAATTCCGCGAGGTCGAAGAGGAACTGCCCGTCTCGTCCGGGCGGCCACGGTCCCGGCATGATGCCGACGCGATACTTGATGCCCATGGGCAGGCATCGTACGCGTCCCCTCAGAGGGGGTCAAGGAAGGGTCTCGCCTCACTTGACACCGTCGGGTCGGCCGTTCAAGTTAGGCCGTCATGAGCGTGCCCTCTGCGTCCGGATCCTCGTGGCCCGACCAAGAGCGGCGCCGCAATCCGCGCGCGACGGCACCCTGGCCCGCCATCGTGCAGGACGCCCACGGCCACCTCGCTACCGGCGAGGTCATCGACGTGAGCCTTTCCGGCATGAAACTCCGTGTAGCTACCCTCGCTCCCGTGGGCGATGCGGTGAGGCTGCGGGCCACCCTCCCGCACGGCGCCGGGCAGGTCGAGGTGTCCGCACAGATCGTGCGGCGCGATGCTGAGGGCATCGCGGTGGACTTCGGAGACTTGCCTCCCGAGGTGGCGCAGCGCTTCAAACCGTTCGTGCCCACCTGGGACCTGCGCCGTCGGGCGGAGCGCGTGGAGATCGAGCTGCCCGTGCGCATCGAGGGGCGCGACGTCGTGATCGAGGGGCGCACTCTGGATCTCTCCGCGGTGGGAGGGCGCGTGTCCACCCGCGAGGGTCTCACGCCCGGCGACATGGTGGCCGTGCAGCTAGCGCCCCGGGACGGCCTCGGGCTCATGACCATCCGCGCCGTGGTGTGGGAGGCGAACGCGCGCGGTGCCGTCCTCGTCTTCGCCAATCTGCCCGCGACCGACTTCATCCGGCTCCGCAGCTACGTCGACTCGCTCCTGCCGCGTCGTTCCTGATCCCTGGCCACATACCCGGCGATCCGATTGACTCGCTCGGGGCCCCCACATAGAATGAACGGCGGTTCAGGCGGGTCAGTCATCACTCATGCGCGATCCCGACAAGCCGCAGCAGATCATCGAAGCCGCCGTGCGGGTGTTCGCCCGCAAGGGTTACTACAACTCCCGCGTGTCCGACGTCGCCCGAGAAGCGGGGATCGCCGCCGGGACGATCTATCTCTATTTCAAGACGAAGGACGACATCCTGGTCAGCCTCTTCCGCGAGAAGATGGCCCACTTTGTCGACGTCGTGCGCAAGGCCATCGCCGACGAGCCCGATGCGGCGAGCAAGGTGCGCCGCCTCGTTCGGCTGCACTTCAGCCTGTTGGAGGAGGATTCCGACCTTGCCGAGGTGCTGCAGGTGGAGCTCCGCCAAGGACAGAAGTTCTTCCGGGGTGCCTCTAGCCAGGAGATCGGCGCCTACTTCGCCCTCATCGCCGCCGTCTTGGAAGAGGGCGTGAGCGACGGCCGTTTCCGTCCCGGGCTGCCCGTCAAGCTGGCGACCAAGATGCTGTTCGGCGCCATGGATCAGATGGCGACGTCGTGGGTGCTGGGAAAACGTGGATACCGGCTGGTGGACACCGCGGAGGCCGTGGCCGAGATTTTCTTGCAGGGCGTGGCCGCGGCGACGCCCTAGGAGACCGTCGATGGCGTATGAAACTATGACCGTGAACCGCGAGGAGTCCTTCGCGGTCATTACCCTCAATCGTCCCCCGGCGAACGCGATCAGCGAAGGGCTGATCACAGAACTCAACGCCGCGCTGTCCGAGCTCGAGCCGGACGAGGCGGTGCGCTGCCTCATCATCACCGGGGCGGGGGACCGGATCTTCTGCGCGGGCGCCGACCTCGGCTCGGCCTTCGCGGGACCCGACGTGGCCTCGTTCCTCCGCTTCGGCAACTCGGTCCTCCGGCGGATCGAGCGCTTTCCCAAGCCGGTGATCGCGGCCATCAACGGCCATGCCTTGGGAGGCGGCTGCGAGATCTCCATGGCCTGTCACATCCGCATCCTCAAGGAGACGGCACGTATGGGGCAGACCGAGTCGAACCTGGGCATCATTCCGGGCTTCGGCGGCACCCAGCGCTTCCCGCGGCTGATCGGGCGCGGCCTTGCCCTCGAGCACCTGATCCTCGGCACGCAGATGTCCGCCCAGGAATGCTATCGGCTCGGCTTCGCCAATCGGCTCGCCAAGGAAGGGGAGACGCTCAACGACGCCAAGGCGCTCGCCCGTGAGATCGCCAAGCGTCCGCCGATCGCCTCGCGGCTGATCATCGAGGCGGTGGACGACGGCATCCAGGCCCCCATCGACCAGGCCATCGAGATCGAGGTGCGCGCCTTCGAGAAGGTGCTGAAGACCGAAGATGCGGGCGAGGGGATCCAGGCCTTCTTTCAGAAGCGTCCCGCCCAGTTCAAGGGCAAATAGTCAATGGATCTCGGCATCAAGGGCCGCGTGGCCCTCGTCACGGGCGGGGCACGGAGCCTCGGCAAGGCGGACTGCCTCGCCCTCGCCGCCGAGGGCTGCAAGGTGATCGTGCTCGACCTGAACGCGGAGGGAGCGACGGCCACCGCGGCGGAGATCGAGGGGCAGGGTGGCGTGGCCCGCGGGTATGAGGTCGACATCACAGATCGCGCGCAGCTCGGCAGGGTGGTCCAGAAGGCTCAGAGCGAGGTGGGGCCTGTGGACATCTGCGTGAACAACGCCGGCATCATCTACACCCTGGGACAACTCAAGGACATGGCCGACGCCGACTGGGACCTGAACCTCCAGGTGAACCTGACGGGCACGTACAACGTCACCAAGACCGTCTTCGCGGGCATGCGCGAGCGCAAGTGGGGCCGCATCATTTGCATGGCCTCGATCGCGGGACTCATGGGAGGCTTCGGCCAGACCGCCTACGCAACGGGAAAGATGGGGCTGATCGGCTTCGCCAGATCGGTGGCGCTCGAGGGCGCCCGCTACAACGTGACCTCCAACATCATCGCGCCCGGCATCATCGGGCCCAACGCGAACCTCTCGCCCATGTACGAGCGCATGGTCAAGCGCGTGGCCATGCAGACGGAGGGGCAGCCCGAGGACGTCGCGAGCGCGATCACCTTCCTGTGCTCGGAGCGAGCGCGCTACATCACCGGCGCCGTGCTCACCGTCACTGGAGGGATGGACCTGTTCACCTTCTAGATCATCGGAGAGGAGCGATCATGCCGACTGTCAAAGAGACGTTCGATCTGATGTCGACCAGGTTCAAGGCAGCCAATGCCGCTGGCGTCAACAAGACCATCCAGTACGACATCACGGGCGACGGCGGGGGCACGTGGCACGCCGTCATCAAGGACGGCACCTGTACGGTGAGCTCGGGGGCTGGCTCCGCTCCCGACCTGACCGTGACCATGGCCTCGAGCGACTGGCTCGACATGACCGCGGGCAAGCTCAACGGGCAGATGGCTTTCATGTCCGGCAAGCTCAAACTCAAGGGCGACATGGGCCTGGCCATGAAGCTGGCGAGCCTGTTCCAGGCCTAGCGTCGTCCGGCTGGGTCCTGGTGGTCGTCTTCCCTGCGGGGAGGTGGCCGGAAGTTTCTTGACGCACGGCGTCAGCGCGGCGTAACATGGATGTCGAGTCGGCGATGTTCACCCAACGAGGAACGAATGAAAGATGAACTGTTCACGATGACACCCGACATGCCCGCCATGTCGCCGGAGATGCTGGCTCGCTGGCAGGAGGAGTTGCGCCGCAACAGCCTCCGCATGAAGCACTTCAGCGAGATGATCATGAATCCCAAAGAGCCGGAGGTTGGTCCCACTCCGCGCGAGGAGATCTACCGCAAGGGGAAGTCGCGGCTCTGGCGCTACGCCTCCAAACGCACGGTGAAGACGCCGCTCCTCTTCGTCCCCAACCTCGGCATCAGCCGCCCGTACATCTTCGATCTCATGCCCAAGGGCTCGTTCATCGAGCACATGACGGACAAGGGCTTCGACTTCTATCTCGTGGACTGGGGCGTGTTCGGGCCCGAGGACAATGGCCTCACCCTCGAGCACGCGGTGACCAAGATCCTTCCTCGGCTCGCCAAGAAGGCGCTGGAAAGCTCGGGCGCCACGGAGATGTCCGTCCTCGGCTACTGCATGGGCGCTCCGCTTTCGCTGTCGTGGCTCGCCAGCACTCCCGAGTTCCCCGTGAAGAACTACATCGACATGGCCGGTCCGATCGATTTCAGTCAGGTCGGCCTCTTCGGCCTCTGGCTCGACGCGCGCTATTTCGACGTCGATAAGTACGTGGACACCCTGGGGGCCATCCCCGCGGACATGGTCAAGATGGGCTTCAAGCTGCTCAAGCCGACGATGGACGTGTCGACCAACCTGAATCTCTGGTGGAATCTCTGGAACCCGGACTACGTGGCTGGATTCAACGCGCTCAACAAGTGGGCCAACGAGTACCTGCCCTTCCCTGGCGAGTTCTTCCGGCAGTGGGTGAAAGAGTACTACCAGCAGAACCGCCTGTACAAAGGCGAGCTGACCATGGGCGGGCGCCCGGTGCGGCTCGGGAGCATCCGCTGCCCCGTTCTCGCCGTCGGGGCCAAGGAGGACAACATCGCGCCGCCGGGTTGCGTGAAGCCACTCATCAGCGCGGTGTCGAGCGTCGACAAGGAGTACGTCGAGCTTCCCGGCGGGCACATCTCGCTGATCGCGGGACGCGGCGCCTCCGTGCACTGCTGGCCCAAGGTCTCGAGCTGGCTGAGCGCGCGATCGTAGGAGGACGAACCATGGCGGACAATTCGGCCACGCAGCAGCTCTTCGATCTCTGGAAGAAGCAGGTCGACGAAGGAACGCAGGCCTGGCTCAGGATGGCCGGGCAGGGGACCGCCCCCGATCCGCAAGCCTTCTGGCGCCCGTTCATGGATCAGGGCATGCAGGCCTGGTCCAAAGTGATGACGCAGGGCACCGCCTCTCCCGATCTCCTCGCCCAGTGGAAGCAGTTTCTCGATCAGTGGATCGCCGCGTGGTCGAAGGTGCTCGAGCAGGCCATGGGCACGGAGAACTTCGCCCAGGCCATGGGCAAACAGCTCGAAGGCTTCCTCAACGTCTCGGGACCGGCGAAGAAGGCCGCCGAACAGCAGATCGAGGTCGGCCTCTCCACCCTCGGCCTGCCCTCACGCACGCTGGTCATCGGGCTCGCCAAGCAAATCGCCGGCCTCGAGGAGAAGATCGAAGGCCTGGAAGATCGGCTCGACGCGGTGCTGGCCAGGCTCGACGGCCTCGCGGGCAAGAAGGCGCCTGGATGATCGGCATCACCATCGAGGACATCCAGGTCGGGGACAGCGCGCAGGTCGTCCGGCGCGCTTCTGAGGAGGACATTGCCGCCTTCGTGGAAGCGGTGGGCGACTACAATCCCATTCACGCCGATCCGGAGTACGCGGCGACCACCATCTTCAAGGAGCCCATCGCGCCCGGCATCTGGACGGCAGGGCTGATCTCCGCCGTGATCGGAACGCGCCTGCCGGGGCCCGGTGCCATTTACCTCTCGCAGGAGCTCAAGTTCCTCAAGCCCGTGCTCTTCGGGGATGTCATCATGGCGCGAGCAGAGGTCATCGAGGTCATGCGGGAGCGCAACCGCCTGCGCCTCCGGACGGTCTGCACGAATCAGCGGGGGGACGACGTGCTCACGGGCGAGGCCCTGATCATGCCCTCCAAGGTGCGCGTCGCCTACGAGGAGCGCACGCCGCAGCCGGCAGGCGCCTTCGCACTGTGGGCGCTGGGGCCGTGGGCGTGGGCGGCTCAGGGCACGGCCATCCTCGGCATGCTCGGCCTCTCCGCCCTGAGCGTGCTCACCGGCGCCGTCATCGCCGATCGGAGCTGAGACGGGCGGGGCCGACCGGCCCTCCTACATGAAGAGTCCGCCGTTGATGGACAGCTCCGCGCCCGTGATGTAGTCGCCGTCGCTCGAGCAGAGATAGACGCAGGCCCGCGAGACCTCGTCGGCCTTCCCGAAGCGTCCCATGGGGATCTGGCCGAGGAGCTTTTGCTGCACCTTCTCCGGAATGCCCGACACCATCTCCGTCTCGATGAAGCCGGGAGCGACAGCGTTGATGGTGATGCCCTTGGCTGCGAGCTCCTTGGCGAGAGACTTGGTCAGAGCGGCCACCCCCGCCTTGGAGGCGGCGTAGTTGGCTTGACCGAAATTCCCGATCTGGCCGATGACGGAGGTGATATTCACCACGCGCCCCCAGCCTTGCTTGATCATCTGGTCGATGAAGACCTTGGTGCAGTTGAACACACCGTCGAGATTGATCGCGAGGACCTTGCGCCAGGAGGCGTGGTCCATCTTGACGAAGGTCTTGTCGGAGTTGATACCCGCGTTGTTGATGAGGATGTCGAGGTGGCCGAACTCCCGCAAGACGTCCTGGGCCATGCGGAAGGTGTCGGGGAAGTCTGCCACGTCGGCTTGGGCGAGCATGGCCTTGCGCCCCATGGTGGCGATGAGGTCGACGACTTCCTTGGCCTGTCGCTCACTTGACACGTAGTTCACTGCCACGTCGGCGCCTTCCTGCGCGAGGGCAAGCGCGATGGCCCGCCCGATGCCGCGTGAGGCACCCGTCACGAGAGCCGTGCGTCCCTTGAGTTGCATGGTCATCTCCTCTGGACGATCGAGAGACGCGACCGAAGTGAAGCGAAAGTATAGCAGTGCGACAGCGTCGCTGCTTGAGACGGTTGACGCGCGGTGTTAGACTTTCGCCATGGCGTATGTCATCAAGCGCTATTCGAATCGCAAGCTCTACGACACGCAGGAAAGTCGCTACGTCACCCTGGAGGAGCTCGAGGAGCTGATCCGCGCGGGCAAGGAAATCTCGGTAGTGGACGTCTCCACGGGGGAAGATCTCACCTCGGTCACCCTCGCCCAGATCATCCTGGAAAATGAGCGCAGCCGCCGCGCGGGTTTGCCCACCGCGTTCTTGCACCAGCTCATCAAGCACGGCGAGGCCTGGCAGGACTTCGTGCAGAAATCCATGAAGTCGAGCCTGGAAGGGATCCTCTCGAGCCAGCGCGAAGCCGAGCGCGTTTTCCGTGAGCTGGCCGCGCGAGCGGGATGGATGCCCGCGGCGCCCTCGGAAGCCAAGCCCGAGAAGAAGGGTGAGCCCGCGGGCGAGGCGGAAGCCCTCCGAAGCGAAGTGGCGGCACTGCGCGAGCAGCTACGCACCCTCGAAGAGCGGCTCGAGAAGAAGCGCGAGAAATAGAAAGGGCCGGGCGCGCGAGGCCCGGCACTTCACGGGGGATCGTCGGCGCGGACGATCAGGCGAGGGGAGCGGAGAGCGACTTCACCTTGCTCGCCACCTGGGCGAACGTGGCCTGGATGTCCTTGCCCGTCTGCTCCGCCGTCACCTGCAGACGCTCCGCCGAGCGGGTCATGGCCTGGGCGTTGCTCTCTAGAATCTTGAAGGCCTTCTGGGCACCCTCCACCGACTCGAGCACCCCCTTCTGGTACACGCTGAGCGGATCGCGGGGGGCCTCCTGCAGTTCGCTCTGCCGGCGCAGCAGATAGGACTGGCTCTCCTTCAGCGCTTCCACCGCCGAGGAGGACAGCTCCGCGTAGAGTCGGACGCCTTCCTTGGCCGTGCTGGCCGAGAGATCTACGAGGTCGCGCATGATCTTCTGGTTGGCCTCTGCGAACATCGAGAAGGCCTCGACGGCGCGGCCCGTCATCTGGGAAAAGAGCTCGTTCGCCTGCATGGTCGTGTTCATTGCAGCTTCTCCTTCTGCGACTGGTGAAATGCTCCGTCGGTCTTTCGTCAACGAGGTCACGATAACGCGATGAGTCAATGTGGTCAAGAGAATTTGTTGCGTTGCGTTACCGGGGAAATGGTATAGGGGAGTGGCCTCGAGGATACAGCTCGTAAGTGCCTGAAAAAAAGGAAGTCATGAAGGTTCCCTGGTGGTTTCCGGTGGTCTGCCTGGCCCTGACGGCATGCGCGTCGGCCAAACCGGAACTCAGAGGCCCGAACGAGGTGGAGCGGGCACAGATCGACCAGGCCCTGGCGCCCCTCGTTGCCGCCTCGGGGATCTGCCAGGGCCAGGAGAGGTGTCCGATCGGCGTGGGCGTCATCCATCTCAGGAGAATCGACATGGCGGTCGGGCCGCACCCACCGAACAAGTTCGGGCTGACCATCACTTCGGGCGCGCTGCGCAACCTGCAGCCATCGGAGCTGCAGGCCGCCCTCGCGCATGAGCTGGGCCACGTGCAGCTGGGACACTTCGACACGCGTGGAGAGCGGCGCCAGGCGGAGCCGCCCGGAGCTGCGAAGACCGCGGGAAACGACGAAGCGTTGCGCCGCAACCGCGCCTTCGACCGCGAGGAGGAGTTCGCGGCGGACCGCTACGCGGTGGAGCTACTCGATCGCCTGCCCGGCAGTCCGGGACGCGGCTGCACCGACATGCTCCTGCTCCTCGAGCGCCTCGATCTCGAGATGACGGCGCCGGGGTGGTCGAGCTGGCTCAGCACCCATCCCACGCCCGCCGCGCGGCTTCAGGCGATCCAGACCCAGTGCGGCAAGAAGCCGTGAGCCTGGCCCACCTCGGCGACCAGAACATAAAGCGCTACGGCGAATACGAGGCTCTCGCCTTCGAGGGGCGGCGCTGGACCAACGTGGATCAGCACCGGGCCGCGTGCCGCACGGCCCACACGCTCCAGCGGCTCGGCGTGGAGCCGGGCGACCGCGTGGTCGTGATGCTGCCCAACTGTCCCGAGGTGATGCAGAGCTACGGCGGCATCCTACGCGTGGGCGGGGTGATCGTGCCTGTCATCTTCCTCCTCGGCGAGGCGGAGGTGGCCCACATCCTCGCCGACTCCGAGGCGAAGGTCGTGATCACGTCGTCCGACATGGTCTGGAAGGTGGAGAAGCAGATGGGCGTGCTCCCGAGCCTCCGCGACGTGCTCCTCGTGGACGGTGGCGGACAGGCAGGCCTGCGCTCCTTCGCGGAGGAGATCGCCCGCGAGAGCGACCGCTTCGAGTCCGTGCCGCGAGCCGACGGCGACCTCGCCGTCATCCTCTACACCTCGGGGACGACGGGCACGCCGAAGGGGGTGGCCCTGTCTCACGCCAACCTCGAGTCCAACGCCCGCTCCGCAGCCTCCCTCTCCGAGCTG
>DATGCY010000044.1:0-3338 GCA_035311385.1 Candidatus Methylomirabilota bacterium | reverse complement strand
GTTCACCGTCGACGGCGTGCGGGTGGCCCTCGCTCAGGTCCAGCTGCCCTTCATGCTGCTCCCGCTCATCAACGCCTTGGAACAGCTCGACCCATCGCTCGAGCAGGCGGCGGTGAGCCTCGGGGCCAGTCAGGCGCGCGCTTTCTTCAAGGTGACCGTGCCTCTCAGCACTCCGGGGGTGGTGGCCGGCGCCATCCTGAGCTTCGCCCTCACCATCAGTGCGTTCATCACGCCGGCCATGGTAGGGGGCGGCTCCTTCATTGTGATGCCCACCCTCATCTACCAGTCTGCTATCGTCACCCTGGACTGGTCGACGGCCGCGACCACGGCCCTCATCCTGCTCGTGGTGGCGCTCGCCGTCGTGTGGGGCGGCATGATGCTAGCCCGTCGCTTCCGGTACGGCGTCGAGCATGCCTGAGCCGACGGCCGTCACCGGGCCCATCACCGCCGCACTTCCCGGACGACGCCTCGGTGGTCGGCTGGGGCATGCCGCGTTCTGGATCGGGATATGGGCAGTAGCCCTCGCTGCGCTCCTGTACCTGCTCCTGCCCACCTTGATCATCGTGTTCGCTTCCTTCACCGCGGGCGAGTACATCACTTTTCCGCCGCAGGGTCTGTCCCTGCGCTGGTTCGTTCGCCTCCTTGCCCTCGAAGAGGTTCGCGTCAGCGCTTGGCGATCCCTGTTCGTCGCCATCGCCGCCACCGCCGGCTCCGTCGTCCTCGGGGTGGCCGCCGCCTTTCCCCTCGTCCGCAGCCGCTTCGTCGGCCGCGAGGCCCTGAACGCCTTCCTGATGTCGCCGCTGATCCTGCCCTCGCTCGTCTATGGCCTCGCCGCCTTGCTGTTCCTGTCGGCTATCGGCGTGCCTCTCTCCCTCCCCGTCCTCATCCTGAGTCACGTCGCCATCATCGTCCCCTATGTGCTCCGGACCACCGTGGCCAGCCTCGCCCTCCTCGATCCGCATCTCGAGGAAGCGGCGCGAAGCCTAGGCGCCAATGCCTGGAAGACCTTCCTGCGGGTGACCCTGCCCAATCTCCTGCCGGGCATCACCACCGGTGCCGCCTTTGCCTTCATCTCGTCCTTCGACAACCTCACCGTCTCGCTCTTCCTGGCCGGCCCCCGCGTCGAGACGCTCCCCATCCGCCTCTTCGCCATGATCAACTTCGACCTCGATCCCGCCGCGGCGGCAATCTCCGCCGTGCTCGTGCTCATCACCTTCGCGGTGGTGCTGCTGGGCCACTGGACGGTCGGCCTCACCCGCATCGCTCGCCTATGAGCATGACCGGAACCATCAACGAGCACATCGTAGCGTCGCGCCCCGCGAGCGCCCAGCCGGACCTCCGACTCATCGAGGTGACGCGACGCTATGGCCCAGTGACGGCGGTCGACCGCGTCAGCCTCGACGTCGCGCGCGGCGAGTTCGTCACTCTGCTGGGGCCCTCCGGCTGCGGCAAGACCACCCTGCTCAAGTGCATCGCCGGCTTCCTGGCGCCGAGCGGTGGACAGGTGGTGCTGCGAGACGAGGTGATGAACGACGTGCTGCCCCACCTCCGCAACATCGGCATCGTCTTCCAGCACTACGCGCTCTTCCCGCACATGACGGTGGCCGACAACATCGCGTTCGGGTTGCGCATGCGCAAGCGCCCGCGCGCCGAGATCGCGCGACGCGTGGCGGAGATGCTGCGCCTGGTTCGGCTGCCTGGGTTCGACCGCCGCTATCCGCACCAGCTCTCCGGGGGACAGCAGCAGCGCGTGGCCCTGGCCCGTGTCCTTGCCGTCGAGCCGGTGCTCCTCCTCCTCGACGAGCCATTCGGCGCCCTCGACAAGAAGCTACGCGTGGAGATGCAGATCGAAGTCAAGCAACTCGTCACCCTCCTCGGCATGACGACGATCTTCGTGACCCATGACCAGGAAGAAGCGATGCGCATGTCCGACCGCGTGGCCGTCATGAACGGCGGGCGCATCGTGCAGTGCGATACGCCGGCCGAGATCTACGACCATCCGCGCGACCTCTTCGTGGCCGATTTCATCGGCAGCTCGAATCTGCTCGAGGCCCGGATCGCCGACGGTCACGGCGGCCGGCGGCGCGTCGAGGTGGCCGGAGTGCTGCTGGACCTCCCCGCGAGCGCGATCTCGGCCCGACCAGGCGAGGTCACCCTCGCCATGGTGCGGCCGGACAATCTCACCCTGTCGGATATGGCGCCGGCGGATCACCCAGCCTGGATGGGCGTGGTGAGCTTCGCCTTGCACGCCGGGTCGGTGATGGAGTACGAGGTGGTCGTCAACGAGGCCTGCCGGTTGCGCGTCAGTCGACCGCGCCGGCAGGCGGAGAACACCCAGGTGTGGTCCAAGGGGGACCGGGTGGCCGTGAGCGTGGTCGCGCTCGACGCAGTGCGGGTCTTCCCGGCCGATACCGCTCTCGGCGCTGCGGCCCCATCCCCTTAACCGCTGGAGGACAGCATGGCCGGACGTGTTCGCATCATCGACCTCAGCGTGCCCCTGATGAACTACTCGATGGACACGCACGAACAGACCATCCACTATCTCGATCACGCCGAGGTCGCCCGCCAGCGCGCGAAGACGTACGACATCCCGGCCGACCGCTTCCCGGTGCCCCACCAGCACACGGCCAGCGAGGTGGTCACCCTCACCACCCACGCCGGGACCCACGTCGATGCGCCCTGGCACTACGGGCCGCGCTCCGAGGGCCGGCCGGCCCGCACGATCGACGAGATCCCGCTCGAGTGGTGCTACGGCGACGGTGTGGTGCTGGATTTCACGGCCAAGCACGCGGACGAGGCGATCTCACCCGGCGACGTCGACGCCGCCCTTGGCCGGATCGGCCACCGGCTCCAGCCCTTCGACATCGTGCTGATCCGCACCGGCTGTGATCGCTTCTTCGACCAGCCGGACTGGTCCCGGCGTCACCCCGGGATGTCGCGCGAGGCCACGCTGCACCTCATCGATCAGGGGATCCGCATGATGGGCACCGACGGCTGGGGCTTCGACATTCCCATCCCCACAATGGTCGAACGGCTGCGCGGTGGTGACCCCGCCGCCTTCTTCCCTGCCCACTACGCGGGCCGCGATCGCGAGTACTGCCATATCGAGAAGATGGCGAATCTCGGCGCGATCCCACGACCGAACGGATTCAAGGTGGCCTGCTTCCCCGTCAAGGTGCACCGCGGCAGCGGTGGCTGGTGCCGCGCTGTCGCCATCCTGGAGGAGTAGGCTCGCGTCGGACCAACCACCCATGAAGAGAGCGAGGCGAGGCCGATGACGGACCAGCACGAGCGCTGGATGCGCGTGGCGATCGAGGAGGCGGAACGCGGGGCAGCCG
>DATGCY010000043.1:0-3715 GCA_035311385.1 Candidatus Methylomirabilota bacterium | reverse complement strand
CGCTCGAGGAAGCGGATGGTGCCGGAGTCGGGCTCGAGCAGGCCGCTGATCACGTTGACGAGGGTGGTCTTCCCCGCCCCGTTGGAGCCGATCAGAGCCAGCACCTCGCCCTCGCGAACAGAGAAGTCCACGCGATCGACGGCGTGGGTGTCGCCGAAGGACTTGGCGAGCTTCGTCGTCTGGAGAAGGCTCATGTGACGGCCGCCTTGCTTCTCCACCCGAGGAGGCGACCGACCATGCCCATGATGCCCGTGGGCAGGGCCAGCACGAGGCTGACCAGCACCACTCCCAGGAACATCTGCCAATACACGGTGTAGCCCACCGCGAAGGTCTTCAGGTAGTTGAACACGATGGCGCCCACGATGGGCCCGGCGAAGGTGCCGAAGCCGCCGAGCACGGTGAAGAAGACGATCTCACCGGAAAACGTCCAGTGCAGGATGTCCGGCGTGGTGAGGCCGTTGAGAGGCACCCACAGTGCGCCGGCCAGCCCCGTGTAGGTGCCGGAGACGACGAAGGCGACCCAGCGATACTGCCGCACCTGGACGCCCACGAACTCCGCGCGCGTCTCGTTGTCGCGGATGGCCTGGAGCGCCTTGCCGAACGGGGAATGCACGATGACCCACATGATGGCGGTGGCCACTACGAAGATCACGAGCACGTAGTAGTAGTAGCGGTGGGCGAGGAACGTCATCTTGTCCTCGCTCGGCGGCAGGCTCACCCCCATGAGCGAGGGCGTGGGCACGCGCAGCCCGTCGCTGCCTCCCGTGATCCAGAAGAACTTGAAGGCGAGGCTCCACAGCACCTGCGAGAGGGCCATGGTCAGGATCCCGAAGAAGATGCGCGTGTAGCGCACGCACACGAAGCCGAAGAGGGCCGAGACGAGGGCGGAGGCCACGATGCCCCCCACGATGAAGACCTCGAGGGAGGTGATCTTGAAATACTTGACGATCATGGCCACCGCATACGCCCCCACGCCGAAGTAGGCGGAGTGCCCGAAGGACAAGAGCCCCGTGTAGCCCAGGAGCAGGTTGAAGCCGAGGGCCGCGATGGCCATGACGAGCCCGTACGAGAAGAGCGTGGTCTGATACGGCTCGACCACCCAGGGCAGGATGGTCAGGATGACGAGGGCCGGGACGATCCAGCGAAGCGCACGCGACGGCGGGAGGGAAATGGGGCTCATGGACGTCCAAAGAGCCCGGCGGGGCGGATCAGCAGCACCACCGCCGCCATGAGATAGAGCACGGCCAGCTCGACCTCGGGGAAGAACGTGATCCCGAGCTCGCGCACGACGCCCACGAGGAGAGCGCCCACGAGCGCGCCCTCGAGGCTTCCCAGGCCGCCGATGACGACGACCACGAAGGCCATGATGAGCGCATCCACCCCCATGTCGAGCACGGCACCCTGGCTGGGGACGATGATGGCGCCCCCGATGCCCGCCATGAAGCAACCGAGGGTGAAGGCCTGGATGTAGACGCGATTCACGTTGATCCCGAGGGCCTGGGCCATGCGCATGTTCTGCGACGTGGCGCGAAGGATCACGCCGAACTGCGTCTTGTAGACGAAGGCCCACATGCCGAGGGCGGCGAGGGCACCCACCGCGATGACCACGAGGTTGTAGTTGGGATAGATCGTGTCGCCGATGGTGAGGCTGCCCATGGCCTCGTAGAGCTGGCTCGCAGAGAGCGGGTACGGCCCCCACAGCAGGCGCAACAGGTCGGCCAGGATCAGGAGGAGGCCGAAGGTGACGAGGAGCTGGTACTCCTCGGCCCGCCGGTAGAAAGGTCTCAAGAGCGTGGGCTCGAGCACGGCGCCGAGGCCGGCCGCCGCCACGGCCCCCAGTGGTAGCAGCGCGTAGAGA
Source organism: Candidatus Methylomirabilota bacterium (assembly GCA_035311385.1). Taxonomy (GTDB): domain Bacteria; phylum Methylomirabilota; class Methylomirabilia; order Rokubacteriales; family CSP1-6; genus AR37. The sequence continues at coordinate 1,857 of DATGCY010000043.1, read as the reverse complement.
AGGCCTATCGGCCAGCGCGAGACCATGGCGCCCACCGCCCACGCCGACACGTACGCGCCGAACGCGTAGAGCATGCCGTGGGCGAGGTTGACGATGCGCATGACGCCATAGATCAGGGAGAGTCCGCCCGCGATCAGGAACAGCACAGAGGCGTAGAGCAATGCGGTCAGCACGTGAACGATCAGCGTGTCCATGCCGCTCCGTCGCTCACGGGGCGCTCTCAGGACGGTAGGACACCGTCGTGATCTGTGGATTCACGGTGTTGTCTGCAACGTAGAGCGCGAGGAGCACGGTGTACGGCCCGCCCTTGGCCAAGCCCTTCAAGGGCACCACGAGCCGGCCGCTCTGCACCTCCCGGGAGGATCCGACGCGGGCAACCTCGCCGTCCGCGCTCAGCGCCACGAAGCGGCATACCGGGATGTCCGGCTTGTCGCCCTCGGCGCCCACCGTGCCCATGGGCTCGCGCAGGAGACGATAGGAGCGGAGGAAACGCTCCGCGCGCTCCACGTCGGCCTGCACCTCGAGGTGATCGCCATGCGCGGTCGCTCGAACGATCCAGGCGCGCAGGGGCAAGGCGAAGCGGTCGAAGGCGCCCACGCCGATGGGATAGGTGAAGTCGCGAAACACGTCGAGGGTGACGCTGGCCTCCGACCATTTGCCGAGCTGATACGGCCCATTGGTCACCAGGAAGTGATGGCGGCGCTGGTAAAACTGCCGCAGCGACTGCCATCGGTGCTGCGCCTCGTCGGCGGCGACCAGCTTCTTGAGAAGCGGAGGAATGTAGTTCTGGGTGGCGTAGGTGTCGACGAGGCCCGCGAGCTGAGCCTTGAGCTTCGCATCGCGCGCGAGATCGAGCCAGGGCAGACGCCGCCGCGCGGCTTCCTCGCGGGTGACCGCGGCCCAGCCACGCGCCTGCGCCTCCTCGATGAGGGTGAGCACCGTCCAGGGCACGGGACTCCAGGGCAGCGCCGCCTGTCGCTCGGCAGGGTCGAGGGCGCCCGTCGTGTAGACGTCGATCACCGGGGTGACGAAGGTGAAGCTGATGTCGGCGAACTTCTTCACCTCGGTCTCGGTGCGGAGGACCTTGACGCCGCCCAGCCAGTCGCGGCCCTTGGCCGCGGAGGCGCGCGCGGCGAGGAGCACGGGATAGACGGCGTCGGCCGCGGTCATCCGCGTGCCGTCGTGGAAGGCGGAAGCGCTCACGCGATAGGTCGTCTGGGCCTCTGCCGTCTTGCCCTTTCCCACCTCGCGCGCTGTCCCCGAGCCCGGATCGGGCTTGAGCGCGTCCTCGGGGATGGCGCCGGCCGCCGCACCCGGCGTCGCGGTCACTCGGTTTGGTACCCAGTCTGCAGCGTAGGGGGCGGGGAACGCCGCGAAATCGCCGAGCGCGGCCCAGAGCAGGCGCCCCGCAGGATCGCTGAAGCCCCCCACGGGATTCCAGGCGGCGGTGGGCCGGCCCGCGATGCCCACGCGCAGCCAGCCGTTCCACGGAAAGTCCTTGAGCTTCACCGTCCGGATGAACGCCGCCGAGTTGAAGCCTGTCTGCGAGTCGGCCACGATGTTCTCGATGCCCTGTGAGAACTCCGCACTGTAGACCTCGCGGCGAAGCAGGTAGCCCGCTTCCATGCGCTCGCACCCTCCGGTGAGCGCGCGCACGAGGCGTCGCTCGAGGGCGACCTGCTCTGTTGGCCCGTCGTAGGCGGCGCTGATCAGCCGTCGATAGGATTCGGTCGCAACCTGCCGGGCGGCGGGATCGGCCACGCTCCCGTTGTGGAGCAGCCAGGCGTGATACCAGCCTCGCTTGACCCACAGAGGCCCGAGCGAGCCGTTGAGGCCGGTCCGCTGCGCGGCGAGCAA
>DATGCY010000042.1:0-2110 GCA_035311385.1 Candidatus Methylomirabilota bacterium | reverse complement strand
CGCTCTCGAGCATGTCGATCACCACGGCTTCGAGATTTCTACCGGACCGAATCGCCGTCGCACTCAGCTGTTCGGCCAAGGCACGGCGAAGGTCGAGGGTGAGGACCAGCCTTACATGGTCAGGAGGAGCCCCTGGCTTCGCTCGGTGAGCAATCGCGCGTTTGGCGGCCTCTTCTGGCCCGAGGGCACTCGGCACGCGTCGCTTCGGTGGCGTCGTAACAGGGCGCGCGGGCTGGGCGCTGCTTGGCCGCCCGGATCGCCGAGGCCGCTCTGCGCTCACTCGAAGCGCCTGACCCGCCGTGCCAGGAGTGGCGGCGGGATCGTGAATCCGATAACAGCATCCGCTGGCCTCCTCACTGGATAATCTCATCCGCCCGCGCCAGCAGCGACGGCGGGATCGTGAGGCCAAGTGCCGTGGAGGTCTTGAGGTTGACGACGAGCTCGAAGGTGGTTGGCCGCTCGATAGGAAGCTCGCCGGGCTTGGCGCCCTTCAGGACCCGACCTGCGAATGACCCAAGGCGATGCCAACCATCCACCAGGCTTGGCCCATACGCCATGAGACAACCCGCTACGACGTTTTCGCGAAACATCGACACGGTCGGAAGATGATGAGTGGTGGAAAGCTTCGCCAATAGTTCTCCACTACTGGACACGAGAGGCGAGGAGAGGATCACCATGGCATCGGCATGGGACCTCGAGGCCGCCGCGAAGGCGTTCTTGAAATCGCTCTGCGTGGTGATGGTCAGGGTCTCTTCTTGCACCGTGATGGATCGTGCGCTCGCCGTGAGGGCTTCCAGCTGATACGACGGAGTCGAGGAATCCCAGATCACCGCTATCCGAGAGAGCTTGGGGTTGAGGTCCTTGAGGAGCTCGAGCCATTTGCCGCTGAGGCTGGCTTGATCGAGAAATGTTCCCGTCACGTTTCCGCCGGGCCTGGCGAGGCTCGTGACGAAACCCGCGGCCACCGGGTCGCTCTCCAGGTCGATCGCCACGATCGGCGTGTCGGTCCCGGCGCTCTTCGCGATCTTGAGGACATAGGGCCCGACGACGATGAGAGCCTGGACGCGAAGCGCCAGCAGGTCGGCAAGGTACCCCGGCAACTTTTCACGTCTTCCGCTCGCGTACCGCTGGTCGATGACCAGGTTCTGTCCTTCGACGTAGCCGAATTCAGCCAAGCTCTCCCGAAAGGCCTTCAGCGGATGCGATAGAACTCCAGTGCCGTAGCCGAGGATACCGACATGCACGGGACGGCTCTCCACACGGGCCTGCTGCGCTCCGGCGGCGAGCGGAGTGATGAGCGCGCCGAGGGCCGTGCCTGCGATAAACCTCCGTCGGCCGATCACTGGATCATTTCGTCTGCCCGCGCCAGCAGGGCAGGGCGATCGCCAGCCCGAGAGCCTTGGCGGTCTTGACCTTGATGACCACCTCGAACTTCGTCGGCCGCTCCACGGGCAGGTCGGCCGGCCGGCTTCGCACCCTTGACGATCCTGTCCATATTGGTGGCGGCGCGCCGAAACTTGTCGACCATCGAAGCCCCATACAAGCGAGACCATTCGCGGCCATGTGTTCCCTCTGCGTGCACAGAACCGGCGGATGCGCCCGTCACCAAGGTCCGGTCGATCCCGTCGCCCCGCGTACAGCCACTCGCCCACGCAACGACTACCGAGACGACAACCGGGGCTGCCTTCATACGCCCATCTGGATCCTCGGCGGGACAGTAGCGCAGAGGCTGACAGTGCGCTAGAGGGCGCTAGGATGTTCTGCTGGGGCCTGCCTTGGAGGCTGACGGATAGAGCATACAAGCCTCTCTGATCGACGGCGGTCAGCGGGCCGCTCGACGCTCCACTACTCGATCACCTGGTGAGCCTGCCCCAGGAGCGACGGCAGGATGGTCAGGCCGATGGCCTTGGCGGTTGCGCGCTCCAGCGATGACGCCCGTGACGAATTCGCCAAGGGATATCTTTGCCAGGTTCAGCGGCTCCTCAGCTCGGCTTCGAACGGGCTCGAGGGGTCGCCGGCATCGCCCAGGGGCAGGGCGGCGAGCGCGACCAGGGCGAGCAGGGGCGAGCAGATGAGGGAGGTGAGCATCCAACGGAATCCCGATCGTCGC
>DATGCY010000041.1:0-3921 GCA_035311385.1 Candidatus Methylomirabilota bacterium | reverse complement strand
CAGGATGGACGCGAAGCTGATTCCCATGAGCAAGCTGGGAGCAACCAGCCCGGCCTGCCGTCGGAGATCGCGCGCCACCGGGATCATCATCGCAACCATGGGCGTGTTGTTGATGAAGGCGCTGCCGATTGCCACCGGCGCGAGAATCCTGAGGTTGGCGGCCGTTTCGCTCTTGGGGCTGCCGATCAGGCGCTGCGACAGCAACGAAATGGCGCCGGTCGAATACATTCCTGCGGCGACTGGAAACAACGCCGCCACGGTCAGCACCCCCGGGTTGCTGAAGCCCTTCAAGAGTCCCTTCGCTGGCGCCAGCTGCAGGGTCATCGCAACCGTCGTCGCGCCGAGGAACACCACCCAGATCGGCAGCCTGTCCCACACCATCAGCGCGAACATCGTGACGAGCACGATCAACGTCAGCGAGGCTTGCAGAGGCATGCGTGCCAGATCCGATCAGATAGGGGGCTCAGCAGATAGGGCGCGACGGTGAAGGTGTCCCTCAGCCGCCGTCCTCTGCTACGAGACGCGTGTCCATACCCTCACCGTCCGAACCGCTGCCCGCAGCGAGACCACGTTGCGGCGATCGGCCCAATGGCTCCAAGCCTGCCGGATATCGCCGTGCGCTGCGGCGCGCAAGCCGTCGCTCAGGGCGACACCGACATGCTGCATCACCGAGTCGTCGCGATAGCAATCGATCATGCATGCCGTGCAGCCGTCGCGCACGCGCTGGGTTCCGTCGAAGTCCCGAATGTGGCACAGCGGCCGGTCCCAGTGGTGACAGCGCCAAATCTGCAGGTTCCAATCCAGATAGAAATATTTCCATCCGGCAAGGCACCCGAACACTTCCGGCTCGCCGCGCAGGTGACGCTGCATGTCCTCGATCGACGCCACCGGGTTCTGCACGGGGAACCGCGTGCTCAACGCCTTGACGGCCTCGAAGGCCGTGTGCAACTCCTCCGGCGTGAAGTCGACGAGCGCAGAATCTTCCGCGCACGCCCGATAGGAGGAGGGCAGCGTTCGCAACGGGTAGGAAAACGTCACCGCACCGAAGCCGAGCGCCTGCAAGTGCTCCGGCAAGGCCGCATAGTCCACGAGCCGGCTCATCGTCACCGAGGCGGTGGTCGGAATTCGACGTCGCTTCAGTTCCGCGTTGGCGCGCCGAATGCGTTCGCTCAGCTCGGGTATGCCCCGGTTCGAATCGTGCACCACACTGGAGGCGGCATCGATTGAAATACACACCTTGGCGAGGCCGGCATCCGCCAGTGCGTCGATCCGTCTCGGCGTCAGCAACGCGCCATTGGTATCCAGCCCTGGCATCATGCCGATCTGCGCAGCGTGGGCGACCATGGCCGTGAGGTCTCGGTGCACGGTCGGCTCGCCGCCGTTGAAATGCACGATTCGAATGCCGTTGCGCCGCAGGATGTCGCAGGCCTCTCTTGCATCGGCGAGCGTCACCCACTGTCGCGCCGCGGCCGGCAGTCGGTCGTAGGCGAAACTGCAAAAGGCACAGCGCGCATTGCAGGCGTTGGTGATAGAGAAGTGACAGACCCCAGGGCCACCCTCCCACAGCGCCTCTCGCGCTATCTTCCAAACGGAGCGTCTCGTCGAGGCAGCCTTGGCCATCGCACCGTCACTGTCTCAGGACCCGTGGCCCCGGTCAACCCACCGCGGCCCGGGCGCGAGCTTCACACCGGCACCGTGGGGCGAGGTCCTAGACGACATGGAGCACCTGCCCGTCGACGAGATCACGCGATCGCTCGCAACCATCCCCAGCCATTCATCAACGCCGTCTACCGCGCAGGGCCTCGTCGATGATCCGCTGTGGCATCGGCTCGCTCCCGGGAGGCGGTGTCCGAAGGTCAGGTGGCTGCCGCCTCCCGGGGCGCCGCCGCGTGCTAGTGTTGCTTTCTATGAAGCGGCGGCCCGTGTCAACTGCGTTGCGCCCGTGAAGCGCATTGAGCCATGGCGCGATTGATCGTGCCCTTCATCCTCGATCGTCGGTGAGATCACCGGAGACTGTCATCGCCACCTTGGAGCAGAAGGCGCGACGGCTCCTCGAACATCTTGAGCGTCCGGGATTCATTCGGTGAGCGTCCAATAGCGTCGCGGTGGGCCCGGGCGCGCCGAGCGATCCGGACCGCTGCCCGCCCGCTGCTCTTTGGCGTCGGACTGGCCATCGTGGGCTATCTGATTTGGGACGTCGGTCCTGACGTGATGTGGGAGACCTTCCGGCGCCTGTCGTGGAAAGTGCTCATCGTCCTGGTGTTCCCGGCGTGGATCGTGGTGGTCCTCGACACCCTCGGCTGGCGCTTCACGTTGACGCGGCCCCCACGGTCGTTCTTTCACCTTCTCGCCGCCCGTCTGGCCGGCGAGGCGATCAACGCGAGCACTCCCACCGCGTCGGTCGGTGGCGAGCCGATCAAGGCTTACCTGCTTCGGCCAGAGGTTTCCACTCGCGAGGCTCTCGTGTCGGTCATCGCCGACAAGACCACGGTGGTAGTGGCTCAGGTGATCCTGCTCGGGGTTGGACTCCTCGCGGGCCTCCGCGCGCTACCCCTCTCGCATCCCCTGATGCTCACGATGGTGGGGCTACTCGGGCTGCAGACCATCTGTGTGGTCGGATTCGTCATCGTGCAGCGGGGGCGTGTGATCGGAGGTGGCGGGCGCTTATTGGCGCGACTCGGGATGGCGCCCCGCGTCGCCCTGGTGAAGCTTGACGGCTTGGACCAGGCATTACGTTCCACATACGTCGAGCGCTGGCGTCAACTGCTCGTCTCTGCCTGGTATCATTTTTTGGCCCTGGCCATCGAGACGCTCGAGATCTACCTGGTTGTCCGCTTCCTTGGTGAACAGATATCCGTGACGGTCGCGCTTGCCATCGGGGCGTTTGCCAGTGCGGCGAGGTTCTTCAGTTTCATGATCCCGGGTAGCCTCGGCGTGGTCGAGGGCGCCAACGTGAGACTCTTCGCTGCCTTTGGCATGGCGGGATCTCTAGGACTGACCTGCGCGCTCGTGCAGCGGCTGCGAGAGATTCTCTGGACGGCGGCCGGCTTTGCCGCGTTGAGCTTGCTTTCAGTACGCCCGGCTTCTCGACGAGGCTGACTCATAGGCCGCGGCGGCGCAAGATCCATGCAGCTCCGGCCCAGCTTGACAGTCGGTCCGGCGTGAGGTATAGGCGGACATGCGTCGAGTGAGCGCGTTGACATGGCTAATCGCCGTGGTCGTGTTCGCCCTCGTGCCCCTGGCCTACGCCACCCCGCCCGATCCCACGTACCTTGCCGGAATATGGGACGACGCCGACTATGACGACGTCGTCATCCTCGTCACGTCATCCGTCGGTTCGACCGACACGCACAAACCCTGCGATCTGATTCGATTGATCATTGGCGTGTTGCTGATCGTACCGGAAGAGCACGGGCTGCCTCACGCGGCGTCGCTCTTCCTGCCCGCTCCCCGAGCCCCTCCCGCGGTCTGAGCCGCGCCCGCGCGCGGCGGTCGACTGGCCTGATTCGATAGGGCTGACCCGGCGCCCGAGAAGGCGCCTTCGTGCGCACCGGCCGGCGCGGCCCAAGGTTTGACGCCAGGAGGCTCCCATGAACCCTATTCCGGCTGCGAGGATCGTCATTCCGGCGGACGACCGTCGGGAAATTCTTGCCCGCATCGACGAGGCTCTACGGACCGGGGCCTTGACTCTCGGCCGCAACGGCGAGGCCTTCGAAACCGCCTTCGCTCGCGTCGTCGGCGCTCGGTTCGCGGTGGCCGTGCAGAGCGGCACCAGCGCGCTCGAGATCGTGCTTCGGGCGCTCGACGTGGACGGGTGCGAGGTGATCGTCCCCACCAACACGTTCTTCGCTACTCCGGCCGCGGTGATTCACGCGGGGGGTCGGCCGCGATTCGCCGACGTGGAGAGCGCCACCATGGGAT
>DATGCY010000040.1:0-9525 GCA_035311385.1 Candidatus Methylomirabilota bacterium | reverse complement strand
TGGCTGCTCGGCATGCGGACGGCCATGGAGATGTTTTTGACGGGTGACGCCATCACGGGCGTGGAAGCGGCCGCCAAGGGCTTCGCCAATCGCGCTTTTCCGGCCGCCGAGCTCGAGACGGCCGTGCTCACCGTCGCCGAGCGCGTGGCCCTCGTACCAACCGAGCTCTCGCAGATTAACAAGCGCTCCGTCCACCGTGCGATGGAGATCATGGGGCTGCGGGCCGCCATCCGATCCGGCACCGAGCTGCAGGCGCTGGCCTTCACGACAGAGCCCAGCCTCGAGTACCGACGCCAGTTCAAGCGGGACGGTGGGAGCGTGCGCCAGCTGCTCAGCCAGCGCGACGCGCCCTTTCAGGACTACCGGGAACGCGGCAAGGGAAAGGCCGACTAGACCATCACCCTGAGAGGTCCAGCCTGAGTCATTCAGACCTGCCGATCGCCGACGCCGAGCAGGGGATTTGGCAAGGCCGGTCGGTGGCGCGACGCTTCGTCTCCCCCGACGGCTTCACCGTGCTCGTGGGCCGCTCGGCGGCGGACAACGATCTGCTCACTCTCAAGCTGGGCGAGCCGCGCGATGCGTGGCTCCACGTGGCCGCCGGCTCCGGCTCGCACGTCGTCGTGCGCAACCCCGAGGGTCTCGAGCGGCTGCCGCGAGACACACTACGCTTCGCCGCCGCTCTCGCTGTGAGCTACTCCAAGGCCAGGCGCGGCGGCAGCGTCACCGTCCACGTGGCGACCTGCGCCGACGTGAGCAAGCCGCGCGGGCTCCCGCCGGGCAAGGTGCAGCTGCGGCGATTCAGCAGCGTGCAGGTGTCTCCCTCGCGCGAGGACTGAGCTAGCTCGTGCCGAAGGCTCCGCGCAACGCCCGTGCGCACTCCGCCACCGCCGTGCGTCCCTTATCGAGGGCGGCCGCCATTCCCACGAAGCCGTGGGTGACGCCGTCGTAGCGGGTATAGACGGTGGGGACGCCCGCTCGGGTGAGGGCCTCCGCGTAGCGCTCGCCCTCGTCGCACAGTGGATCGATCTCCGCCGTGATGACGAGTGCCGAAGGAAGCCTGGCGAGGCTCGGAGCAAGGGCGGGCGAGGCACGCGGATCGCGCCGGTCGGCGTCGTCGCGGAGGTAGTGGCCCCAGAACCACTCCATGTCGGCGCGGTTGAGCGGATAGGCATCGGAGGTGACGGCGCGTGCCGACGGCGTGTCGAGGGCCGCCTCGGTGACGGGATAGATGAGGAGCTGAAAGACCAGCGCGGGCCCGCCCCGCTCGCGCGCCATGAGGCTGACCACGGTGGCGAGATTGCCGCCCGCGCTGGCGCCACCCACGGCGATCCGCGCCGGATCCATGCCGAGCTCGCCCGCGTGCTCGGCGACCCAGCGTGTGGCCACGAAGGCGTCCTCGACGGCGGCGGGAAACTTGTGCTCGGGCGCGAGGCGATAGTCCACGGACACCGTGATGCACGCAGCCTGATTGGTTAGCGACCGGCAGGTCACGTCGTGGCTGTCGAGATCCCCCAGCACCCAGCCGCCGCCGTGGAAGAACACGAGGGCAGGGAAGGGGCCGGTGCCCGCAGGCCAGTGGATGCGCACGGGCAACGCCCCGCCGTAGCCGGGGATGGTGCGATCGACGGTTCGGGCCACGGGCGCTCCCTTGGCCACGCGGGCCTTGAAGGCGTGGCGCGCTTCGGCGACGGAGAGCGTGTGCGTGGGCTTCCAGCCCGCCGCCTTCATCTGATCCAGGATGGCCTGCATCTGGGGATCTGGCGTCATCACGATGGCTCACGCGGGATGATCACGCAGTCGAGCGCGCACACTCCACGCTCGAGTACGGCGAGCGGGTTGATTTCGACCTCGCGCACGTCCTCCCGAAAGTCGGCCACGAACTCGGAGAGCCGCGCCACCGCGCGGGCGGCGGCGGCGACATCGCCGGGCGGCCGGCCGCGCCAGCCGCCGAGCAGCGCGGCGGCCCGCGTCTCTCCGATCATCGCGCGGGCGGTCTCCTCGGAGACGGGGGCCAGGCGCACCGCCGCATCCTTGTAGACCTCGACGAGCATTCCGCCTCCGCCCACCACGATCACCGGGCCAAAATCTGGATCCACCCGAGCGCCCACGAGCATCTCGGCCACGGGCTTCACCATTTCCTGCACGAGGAGCCCGAGCACGGCCGCGCCTGCGCGCTCGAGCATGGCCGCTGCCTCGTCGCGCAACTCGTCCTCGCTCCGAAGCCCCACGCGCACGAGACCGTGCTCGGTCTTGTGCACGACGCCTGCGAGCATGGCTTTCAGCACGACGGGATAGCCAAAGTCGCGGGCCGCCGTCACCGCTTCTTCGGGATCGCGTACGAATCGCTCGCGGGGCCCGTCGATGCCGTACGACGCTACGATGGCTCGCGCCTCGTGCTCCACGGGGGCGTGACTGCCTTGGCGCGCGGCCCATCGATGCCGCGCTTCCGCGGCCGCGGCGATGCGCGCGGGAGACGGCGCGGCGGCTTCCTCGGGCGGCGAGGTGGCCCACCGCGCATAGCGCGCGACGGCGTAGAGACCTTCGGCGGTGCCGCGGAGGCACGGCGCGCCCGCCTCGCGCGCGGCCGCCGCGAAGGCGGGATGGAAGTCCACGGCGAGGTTCGAGACGACGACGACGGGCGTGCTCGAGGCGGCCGCGCCCTCGCCCACCGCGCGGAGAAGGCGCGCGTAGCGCTCGGCCTGCTGCGTGGCGAGGCTGCGCGGCGCGTCCTGGAGGAGCACGAGCATCCCCACGCCGGGCTCGTTGGCCAGGGTCTCCGCACACTGGCGCGCCACCGCGGGATCGTAGAGGCCGGCCCAGGTCAGATCCAGCGGATTCGTCACGTGGGCAAAGTCGGGAAGCAGCTTCTCGATACGGTGGGCGCCGGCGACGATGGGGGGCAGCTCGAGAGCGGCAGCCTCCGCGATGTCCAGGGCGAGGGCGATCTCGCCACCGGACGGACTCAGCACGCCGACGCCGCGCGCCTTCGGCCGCGCGGTGAGGCCGGCACAGAGGGCGGCCATCTCGATCAGCTCGTCGAGGGAGCCGACGCGCATCACGCCCGCCGCGCGGAACGCCGCGTCGCACACCTCGTCGCTGCCCGCCACCGCGCCGGTGTGGGCCATCACCGCGGCGCGCCCGCGCTCCGAGCGCCCGCTCTTCACCACGATGACGGGCTTGCCGAGAGTGGCGGCTCGTCGCGCGGCGGCCACGAAGCGCTGCGGTTGCCGGAGCTGCTCGAAGAAGCCGATGATCACGCCCACGTCGTCGTCGTCGACGAGGTAGTCGATGTACTCGGCCGCGGTGGTTGCCGCCTCGTTGCCCGACGTGATGAGGTAGCTGAGGCCGATGTCGCGGCCGGCATTCAAGAGGGCGATGCCGATGGAGCCGCTCTGCACCACCGCGGCCACGCGGCCCCGCGCGGCGTCGTCGGGGATGGTGGTGCCCCAGGCGGCGGCGCGGCCCGCGAAGTTGACGAAGCCGAGACAGTTCGGCCCACACACGGCCAGGTCGTGTGCCCGTGCAATGGAGGCGAGCTCGGCCTGGGCGCGCACTCCGTCGGCTCCCGCCTCGCCGAAACCGCTCGAGAGGATCGCCGCGCCGCCCGCGCCGCGCTCCGCCGCTGCGCGCACGGTTTCCACTACCGCGGCCTGGGGCACCGCGATGAAGACGAGGTCGACGGGCTCGCCGATGGCGTCGAGGGTCGGATAAGTCCGCCGGCCGAAGAGCTCGGGCCGGCTCGGCGTGACGAGGTGCACGGTGCCTGGATAGTCGAGGCGCTGCAGGGTGAGCCACGCGTTGAGCCCGGGCCCCACCTTCTCGGAGGCGCCGACGATGGCGATGGAGGATGGGCGCAGCAGCCGGGACACGCTCATGGGTCGACGAGCCTCGCCGCGCACGCCGCACTCATGGGTCGCTCCGAAATGGAGGCTGAGTCAGGCGAGCCGCGGATAGCGCGCCGCTTCCGCCTCGTGCCGCCGCTCCAGGAAGACCTCGAGACGGTCGGACGACGGAGCGACGAACCGGGGCAGGAGCTCGTCGAGCGAGGCGGGATAGGCGTGCTCGATGATGTCGAGCTCCACTCGTTTTCGACACCCAGCCGAGCAGGGTGCGTCAAGCCGTCGAGAGGGTGAGGCTCGACGCGTACATACGAGCGCAGCCGATGAGGGAGCGGGTCACGGTCTGGCCGTTAGGGTAGACGAAAGCCGGCGCCCTGCACAAGAGCGGTGGGCTTCCCTCCCGGATGGCGCGGCCCTACAATGACGGGGCGCCATGCCCAGGACCTGCACGCTTGCCATCGACGTTGGCGGCACCTTCACCGACATCACCTTCGCAGACGCGGCCACCGGCGCGACCTGGATCGCCAAGACGCCCTCCACCCCCGAGGATCTCTCGGCCGGCTTCATCACCGCCGTACGCAAGGTGCTGTCCCTGGCCGGCCGCGGTCCCGCCGACGTGTTGCGCGTCTTTCATGGAACGACCACGGCGACCAACGCCATCCTCGAGGGCAAGACGCCGCCCACCGCGCTCGTCACCACCGCCGGCTTCAAGTACGTGCTGGAGATCGGCCGCCACGACATCCCGCGCCACGGCAACCTCTACGGTTGGAGCAAGCCCGTGCGCCCGATCACGCCCGATCGCGTCTTCGAGGTAACGGAGCGCCTCGACGCAGACGGCTCGGTGCTGACTCGGTTCGACGAGGAGGAAGCGCGGGCGGTAGCGAGACAGCTCGCCCAGCTCGGCATTCCTTCGGTGGCCGTGGTTTTCCTTCACGCCTACGCGAATCCCGCGCACGAGCAGCGGATGCAGGCCCTCCTCGCCGAGGAGTATCCGGGCGTCCTCGTGTCACTGTCCTCCGAGGTGCTGCCGCAGTTCCGCGAGTTCGAGCGGAGCATGGCCACCGCGCTCAACGCCTCCGTGATGCCGCCGGTGAGCCGGTATGTGGGTGTGCTGCGCGACGCCCTCGACGCGGAGGGCGTGGAGGCGCCGCTCCTCATCATGAAATCCGACGGCGGCGTCACGAGCGCGGCCACCTGCATGCGCCAGCCCGTGCAGACGGTGCTCTCGGGACCGGCCGCCGGCGTGGTAGGCGCGGTGAGCGTGGGGGCCTCGGCGGGTTTCGGCGACATCATCTCGATCGACGTGGGTGGCACCAGCGCGGACATCTGCCTGATCCGAGACCGGCGGCCCGAGATCACCAAGGACGGGATGATCGGGCCCTTCCCCATGAAATTGCCCATCGTGGACATCCACACGATCGGGGCGGGCGGGGGCAGCATCGCCTCGGTGACGAGCGGGGGCCGGCTCACCGTGGGGCCGCGCAGCGCGGGCGCGGAGCCGGGGCCCGTCTGTTACCGCCGCGGCGGCCTCGAGCCGACGGTGACCGACGCGCATCTCGTGTTGGGGCGCATCCCCGCCGCGCTCTTGGGTGGCGAGCTGCCGCTCGACGTGCCGGCGGCGCGCGCCGCCATCGACGGGCGCATCGGCCGGCCGCTGCATCTCTCCCTGGAGGAGGCGGCCGCCGGCATCGTGGAGATTATCGACAACGCCATGGCGCGGGCCATCCGCACCGTCTCGGTAGGACGCGGCCACGATCCGCGGCGCTTCGCCCTCGTGGCCTTCGGCGGCGCGGGCCCACTCCACGCCTGCCGGCTCGCCGAGCTGCTCGACATTCCCACGGTGATCGTGCCGGCGCGCCCCGGCGTCCTCTCGACGTGGGGGCTGCTCGACACGGACATCCGCACCAGCTTCGTGCGCACGGTGGGCACGGCGCATCGCCGCGTGGCCGACGGCGCCGCCGCCGTGCCCGCGCTGGAAGCCACGTGGCTGGAGCTCGAGACGCAGGCGCGCGTGTGGCTCGCGAGCGAGCAGGTGCCGCGCGAGCAGATGCGCTTCGAGCGCGCGGCCGACCTGCGCTACGAGCACCAGAGCTTCGAGCTCACGTGCCCGCTCGGCGAGGGGCCGCTCACGACGGAGCGACTCCGCGAGCTCGTCTCCACCTTCCACGCCGAGCACCGGCGTCTCTACACGTACGACCTACCCAATGCGCCCATCGAGCTCGTGACCCTGCGTGTGACCGCCATCGGCACGTTGCCGAAGCGAACATCCCTCGCCCCCGCGGGGAGCGAGAACGTTGTTCGAGCTGAATCGCTCGCCGCGAGCGATGAGACGAAAGCTGAGACGGTGAGGGGGAGTGCCGTCAGAGCTGGAAGCCGCCAAGTATATTTCCGGGGCCGCGGATTCATCGACACGCCGATCTACCAGCGTGACGCACTTCCCCCTGGCACGAGCGTCGACGGCCCGGCCATCATCGAACAAAGCGACTCCACGCCCTTGGTAGCCCCCGGCTTCCGCGCTCGTGTTGACGATGCATCGAATCTCCTCCTGGAGCGTCTATGAGCTCTCCCCTACTTCCTGATCAACCCAGCTCTCGCCTCGTCGCCCGAGACGAGCATCTCGGCTCGCCCAGCGACCCTTCCCCCTCCGCGGGCGAGGGACAGCTCGTGGATCCGATTACTTTGGAGATCATCCGCGGGAGCCTGGGGTCGACCATCCGCGACATGGAGCTCCTGATGGAGCGGTGCGCGATGTCGCCCTTCATCAAGGAGAAGAAGGATTACTTCGTGGGGGTGTTCGATACGCGGGGGCGCATCGTCGCCTGTCATATCTCGGGGAGTGGGCCCGGCATGCTCACGCCCATTCTCGAGGTTTACCCCCTCGAGAGCATGCGTCCCGGCGACGTCTACTGGTACAACGACCCGTACCTCTCCGACGGCGCCGTGCAGCATCATCAGGACATGGTCTTCACCGCGCCCATCTTCCACGAGGGGCGGCTCATCGGCTTCGCCACCACCTTCGGCCACTATCAGGACATCGGCGGCCTGCGCGCGGGAAGCATCTCCCCGCACGCCACGGAGATCTACCACGAGGGCCTCCTCGTCCCGCCCGTGCGCATCGTGCGCGAGGGCCGGCTCAACGAGGAGGCATACCGGATCTTCCTGCGCAACTCGCGCCTCCCCGATCTCGTGGAGGGTGACACGCGTGCCATGATGGCCTCCTGCCGGCTCGCCGACGCGCGGCTGACGGAGCTGTGCGGCCGCTACGGCGCCGACACCGTCCTCGCCGCCTTCGACGAGTGCATCGCGCAGACGGCGGCGCGCGCCCGTGAGCTCTTCCTCCAGATGATCCCGGAGGGGCGCTGGAGCTTCCACGACTTCCTCGACAGCGACGGCGGCACCGAGCAGCGGCCCTTCCGCATCGAGCTCGAGCTGGAGCGCGCGGGCGATCACGTGCGCCTCGACGGCTCGCGCTCGGACGACCAGGCCCGCGGTCCCATCAACTACACGACGAACGCGGGGCTGCTCCGCATCGCGTTCGGCCGCTATCTCCAGTCCCTCGACGGCGATCTCGACGTCAACGAAGGTCTTCTCCGCAACCTGGACGAGTGGATCGCCCGCGAGGGCAGCATCCTCAAGCCGCGCTTCCCCGCGCCGCTCGGCATGCGAGCCAACACGCGCTTCCGTGTGATGTCGTGCATCTTCGGCAGCCTCGCCCAGGCCAATGGCGGCAAGGTGCCCGCGGGCTCGCCAGTCTACGTGCTGTACTACTTCCGCTCCTGGGACGAGGCACGCCGGCGGCCGATCCTGTGCATCGAGGGCTTGGGGGTGGGGCTGGGCGCGCGACCCTTCGCCGACGGCGTGGACGTCATCTACTACATCGCCCAGGAGAACTATCCCGTGGAGTACGTGGAGCGCGACTTCCCCCTGCGGGTGGAGCGCTACGCCGTGCGCCCGGACTCGGGCGGGCCGGGCTTTCACCGCGGTGGCTGCGGGGTCTATCGCGACGTGCGGGTGCTCGCGGAGAAGGCGGAGTTGGCCACGCGCATGGAGAACACCCTGGTGGCGCCGTATGGAGTGGCGGGCGGGCGCGCGGGACGGACCGGCCGCATCGTCCTCAATCCCAGCACGCCCGACGAGCGCGAGCTCCTACCTCTGGGCGACGGCATCGTGCTCAAGCGCGGCGACCTCCTCCGCCTCGAGACCTGCGGGGGCGGCGGCTGGGGCGATCCCCTCGAGCGCGACGCCGAGCGAGTGCGCGCCGACGTGGCGCGCGGCTTCGTCACTGTGGGCGGCGCCCTCGAAGACTATGGCGTCGTGCTCGATCCCGTCACCTTCGACGTGGACAAGACGGCTACCGATGAGGCGCGCCGCCGGCGCGCTCGCGACACGGCGCTCATCGATCGCGGTCCCGGCTTCGAGGCAGCGGAATCGCGTTGGCGCTCCTTTCTTTCCTCGCCCCCGCAGGGGGAGAGGGCGCCGGTCGAGCTGAATCGCTCGCCGCGAGCGATGAGGCGAGAGCTGGGACAGTAAGGGGCACCGTACTCAAGGACCTCCCACTCTCACCCCAACCCTCTCCCTCCAAGGAGGGAGAGGGAGACATGCTGAGGAGATTCATATGGACGCTCTGGTCAAGCAGATGAACGCGATGTGCGACGCGCTGCCCTTCCAGACGAGCTGGTACCTGAAGGATCTCAAGTCAGGCCGCACCGCGGATCGGATGGGCGACGTGCCCGTGCCCTCGGCGAGCACGCGCAAGATCTCCATCCTGATGGCGGCCCTCAAGGCCGTCCACGACGGCAAGCTCTCCCTGGATCAAAAGGTCACCATCGAGGCGCGCTACCAGGACAACGACTCCGGGACCTTCCAGCACATGACGCCTGGATTCTGGATCACCTTCCGCGACGCCCTCGTGCAGATGATCATCGTGAGCGACAACACGTGCACGGGCACCGTGGTCGACATGGTCGGCCTGGGCGAGATCCAGCGCTACTGCGACGCCGTCGGCCTCACGCGCACCATCCACCGCTTCGGCATTCCGCCGCGCCTCGGCCCCGACCACACCCTGGAGCAGGTGACGACCACCACGCCCAACGATCAGGGCAAGCTGCTCGAGATGATCCTGCGCGCGGTCGACGACAAGGCGATGGCGGCCAAGCTCGGCTCCACGCCGGAGCTCTGCCGGCTCGCCCTCGATATCCTCTCGTGGCAGAAGCTCAAGACGCGTCTGCCCTCGGAGCTGCCCCTCGGCACCAAGGTCGCGCACAAGACGGGCACGGGCTCGCGCGGCTTCATGGACGCGGGCATCGTGTTCAAGGATGGCGCTCCGCTCTTCATCCTCACCGCGTACACCGAGCACGTGCCTGCTGCTCTCCCCGACGGCACTCCCGGCTTCACCGCCGCGTATCGGGTCATCGGTGGGATGGCGCGGCGCGCCTGGGACACGCTCGGCGGTTAGGACGGCTTCGGCCAGTCCGCGAGGTCATCCGTCAGATTAGCGGCAGCGGGCGAAGGAGTCGGAACCTGTCTGGGCCGGCCGACTCCAGAGTGGTAGAGCGTCGTCGCAGGGAGACATTGACGCTCTCCGTGCTTCCCGATACCGTGATGCCATGACGCAGACGCCGCTCACGATGTGGCGTTGGCAGCGTGCCGAGTACGATCGGCTCGTGGACCTCGGCGTGTTCCATGG
>DATGCY010000039.1:0-3827 GCA_035311385.1 Candidatus Methylomirabilota bacterium | reverse complement strand
GGGCTCGAGCAGATGTTCTCCACCATCTTCGACCAGATCCTCGCCTATGCGGGCGGCAAACCCATCAACGTGATGAACCCTGAGATGCGGCAGGCCTCCGCGCGCGCCAAAGTCTGACCTGACTCGAGCGGTAGCCACCGCCGCTCGGCTTTACGCCCCTCCCCTCGCCGGCTCTCCATCCCGCCGAAATACCCATTTATGACGAGAGCCTTTACATTTCGAGGAGTGCGCGATTCTTGCGGACCCGCAAGTATTGAATATCCCGCTCGGTCTCCCCTGGCACAGCCGGTGCAGTTCTCCCTGATGGCACTGCCGCCGAGCGCGCGCGGGCGCCCATCCAAAAGCAGCGGAGAGGCTTGTGACCGAGACTCGAACGACGGTGGTCGTGGCGCCACGCGAGCAATTTCGTGTGACGCGCCCGGCCCTCGAAAGCATCTTTGCCCACACCGAAGTGCCGTACAAGCTCGTGTACGTCGACGGTGGCTCGCCCGCGCACGTCCGGCGATACCTGGAGCGTCGCGCCCGGCAGCGCGGTTTCACCCTCATCCGCACCGAGCACTATCTCTCCCCCATGGAAGCGCGTGGCCTCGCCCTCCCCCATGCCGACACGGAGTACGTCTGCTTCGTGGACAACGACGTGGTTGTTACCCACGGCTGGCTCAACCGCCTCTTGCGCTGCGCCGACGAGACGGAGGCGTGGGCGGTGGGGCCGCTCTGCTTCAACGGCAATCCCGCGGACGGGCTCATCCACATGGCGGGGGGCGAGGCGCGCATCGTGGAGGAGCATGGTCGTCGCGCCTTCTTCGAGCAGCATCGATTCCCCCAACGCCACCTCCACGAGGTGGGCGCCCAGCTTCGGCGCGAGCCCACCGAGCTGGTCGAGTTCCGCTGCAAGCTCCTTCGGCGCGAGGCCTTCGACAAGTTCGATTTTCGGGAGCCGCGCTTTCTGAGCTGCGCGGAGAGTCTCGATCTCTGTCTCCAGCTGCGCCAGGCGGGCTATCCCGTCATGATCGAGCCGGCGGCCGTCGTGTCGAACCTGCAGCCCCCGCCCTTCGCCTGGTCGGATCTGCCTTTCTACTTGCTCCGGTGGAGCGATCCGTGGAATCGCATCAGCCTGCAGCGCTTCCGGGAGCTCTGGGACCTGCCCGCCGACGACTGGTGGGTGGGTGATCACTACCGATGGCTCACCAACCATCGCCGGCTCACCACGGAATGGATTGCCCAGCAGCCGCGAAAGGTTGTCGGATGGCGACGCGGCACCGCCGTCGCCGATCTCCTCATCCATACCATCGAGCGACGCGAGATGCGCCGCTTCTTCCGCCGTCGACCCGAGCTCGTGGATCTCGCGCGCACGGCGCCGGCGCCGAAATACCCGGAACCCAGAACATGAGCGTGAACCCGCACATCTCCGTGTCCGTCATCATCGCCACCCACAACCGTGCCGCCCGGCTTCGGCAGACGCTGGAGGCTCTCCTCGAGCAGAAGACGCCGGACAGCCTCGGCTGGGAAGTCGTGGTGGTGGACAACGGCTCCACCGACGACACCCTGGAAGTGTTCCGCACCATGGCCATGCGGGCTCCCGGCCGCCTCCGTTACGTTTCCGAGCCGAGGCTGGGCAAGAGCCGCGCCCTCAACGCCGGCCTCAAGGCGGCGCGTGGCGCCGTGGTCGCCCTCACCGACGACGACGTCTCGCCGGCGGACGACTGGGTCGCGGCGTCGGCGATCGTGCTGGACAAGTGGGATGCCCATGGTGCAGGCGGTCGCATTCTGCCCAGATGGGAAGCCGAGCCTCCGAAGTGGCTGCGCGAAAGCCGTCGCCTCCTCGATGCGCTGGGCCTCATGGACTTCGACGGCTCCGCGAAGCTACCGATCGCCGCGGGAGGTCATCCCCAGGTGTGGGGAGGCAATATGGTGTACCGGCGCTCGGCGCTCCTCGCCCTGGGCGGCTTCGATGTCGCGCTGGGACCGGTGGGCAGCCGGCGCTACAGTGAGGAAGACGTAGATATCGTGCGGCGTATGCTCGAGGCGGGCCGTCCTATCGTCTACGATCCCGACCTCGTGGTCTTTCATCGCATCCCGCGCGCTCGCGTGACGCGCGCCTACTTCTGGCGCGTGATGTGGGACAAGGGGGAGGGGCAGGCGCTCGCCGGCGACGATCCGCCATCGTTGCCGACCCTAGCGGGGGTGCCCCGCTGGCGCTTCCGCCACCTCGCGCGGCTGTTCGGCAGCTCCCTCTTCTCGGTCATCTGTCGGCGCGCCGGCGCCTTCGGCGAGGTGCTCGACTGCGCCATGGCCGCGGGGACAACGTGGGGCCAGATGAAGCGCGCGCGTCGCGAGCGTCAGGAGGGCGGGGGAGGGGAGCATCCGCAGCCCGCCCACGCGGTGCGAGCACGGTGATCAGCGGCTACGCCCAGACCAACATCCAGCTGTACCGGCAACTCGCCGAGTTGGGCTACCCCTCCACGGACGTGAGCCGCGTCCATCGCGGCCATAGCCTCGCCATGAAGCTTTTCACGGGCCTCTTCCGAGGCTCCGGGCGACCGTTTCTCGCGCACCTCGTCGGGACGGCCAGTGTCCTCGCGTCGGTTCGCGCGCCGATCGAGGTGGTGACCGCGGGCCTGCTCCACTCGGCGTACTCGCACGGAGAGTTCGGCAACTACTGGCGAGGCCCGGACCAAGCGAAGCGCACCCAGGTATTGGCCGCGGTCGGGGCGGAGGTGGAGGCGCTCGTGCTCGGGTACACGTGTCTGCCGTGGACCTCGAAGACGATTGGCGCCCTCGCGGACACGGCGACAGCGTCGAAGGACCGCGAGGTCCTTCTCATGCGGCTTGCCAACGAGGTCGACGACCATCAGGACCTGGGCTTGCTCTATGTCACCGAGGTCGAGCGGCGTCGCGAGTTCATCCGGACGGCGCTCCACCGGTGCCCGGAGATGGCGGAGCGGCTCGGCTATCCAGGGCTCGCCCTCGAGCTGGCTCATGTACTGGACGAGACGCTGAGCACCGAAATTCCGGCGTCGCTGCAAGGTCCCCAGGACGATGCCTTCCTGCTCGCTCCTGCTTCCCACACCTGGCGACCGGCCGTGGTCTCTCGCCGGGTCCTGGCGAAGCTGAGCCATGCCTTGGCTTGGCGGAGAAGGAAACGGGCCGTCCTGTACCCGCCCGAGCCGGCTCCCGTCGCTTCTCCGTAGGACCGGGCAAGCTTCCCACGCTCGCTGTTTGACCAGTGTCATGGGGTCTGGCAGGATCAGCGCATGCTTGCGCCGGTTCTTCCACGGCGACCCTTCCTGAAGCAGCGTGTCGTGCCTGCCAGAAACTCCTCGCGGAGGATCCTGCCCATGCTCCGGCTGGCCATGCTCGTGATCCTCGCCCTCCTCGTGATCCTCGCGCCCGTGGGGCCCGCGGCGGCTCAGGGCGCCATCAAGATCGGCTTCCTCGCTCCGCTGTCGGGCGCCATCGCCCAGGCGGGCAAGGACATGTACAGCGGCTGCGAGCTCTTCTGGGAGGAGAGTGGCTGGCAGATGGCCGGCCGCAAGCTCGAGGTGATCCTCGAAGACAACGAGGGCTTGCCCGCGACGACACTGGCCAAGGCGCGCAAGCTCGTCGAGGCCGACCACGTGAACATGCTCGCCGGGGTCATCCTTTCCAACGTCGCCTACGCCCTCGTGCCGTACATCGAGCAGCAAGGCATGCCCACCATCTACCCGATCAACTCCGCCGACGACCTGACTCAGCGCAAGCGGCCCAAGTGGCTCATCCGCACCGGCTTCTCGGCGGGCGGCAACATGCATCCTTTCGGGGAGTACGCGGCGAAGACCCTCGGTTAC
>DATGCY010000038.1:0-2752 GCA_035311385.1 Candidatus Methylomirabilota bacterium | reverse complement strand
TCGCGCGAAAACGAGGCGGCGGCGCAGACCTCGGCGAGGAAGGCGGCGATCTGCGGCAGCGCGTCTCGACGAGCGGGGAAGATCCGTTCGTGGCGGCCGCCGCTCATTGGGCTATTATAGGCGCCCATGAGAGTTGCCTTGCTGTCGCTCGCGGCGGCGATGCTCGTCCTCGCCGGTCTCGCCCCGGCGGCCCGCGCCGAGGAAGCCGGTCACGTCAAGGTCGTGAAGGGCACCGTGCAGATCGAGCGCAGCGGCCAGAAGCTCCCCGCCACCGTCGGCGCCGCCGTGCAGTCGGGGGACGTGGTCACCACCGGCGCCGATGGCTCCGTGGGCATCACCTTCCTCGACAACAGCCTGCTCTCCGCCGGCCCCAACAGCGTGCTGGTCATCGATCGCTTCGCCTTCGACACCACCACGCATCAGGGCGCCTTCGAGAGCTCGCTGCAGAAGGGCACGCTGGCCGTGGTCTCGGGCAAGCTCTCCAAGGCCTCCCCCGACGCCATGAAGGTGAAGACGCCGGCCGCCGTGCTGGGCGTCCGCGGCACGGAGTTCCTCGTGCGCACGGGCGACGGCAAGGAGTGACGCGCCCGGTTTCCCTGCGGCGCATCACCGGGGGCGCTTCGCTCGGTCTCCTTCTCCTCGCTGGCTGCGCCAAGCCCGCGCGCAACGATCTCTACGTCCTCCTGCCTAGCCAGGACGGGCATGCTTCCGGCGCCCTCACCGTGGAGAGCGGCAGCAAGCAGACGACCCTGGACCAGCCGTACGAGGCGGCTCGGGTGAAGGAGCCGGGGAACGTGGAGCCGGGCACCGTCACTCTGGAGCAGGTGCAGCAGGCCTTCGGGCCCGCCCTCGCCGCGCAGCCACCGCGACCCGTGTCCTTCACCCTCTACTTCCTCGAGAACCGCGACGAGCTCACCCCGGAGTCGAGGCCGATCCTGACCCAGGCCATCGCGGAAATCAGCCGGTATCCCGCGCCGGAGATCGTGGTGATCGGTCATACCGATCGCGTGGGGGCGCTCGCGCGCAACGACGCGCTGTCGCTCCAGCGCGCCGGGCGGATGCGAGACGAGCTGGTCAAGGCCGGCGTGGACCCGGCGAGGATTCGCGTGGAAGGGCGCGGCGAGCGGGAACCGCTCGTGCCCACCGCCGACGAGGTGGCGGAGCCACGCAACCGGCGCGTGGAGATCAACATCCGCTAGCCTTCGGCCCCGCGCCCGTGAACTTGAGGATGAGGAGCGCTACGTCGTCCGTGGCTTCCGCCCCGCCCGCGAACTCCGCCACGCTGCGGCGGATCGCCTCGCCGATGTCGCTCGCGCTCGCCGCCTCTTCTCTCTCGCTCAGAAACGCCTCGAGGCGGGCGCGCCCGTAGCGCGTGCCGTCGCGCCGCGTCGCCTCCGTAATCCCGTCGGTGATGAGGCAGAGGGTGTCGCCGGGCTCGAGCCGTCGCGAGGCCGCCGTGTAGGGAAAGCCGTCCACCGCGCACAGGGGCGGGCCGCCTCCCTCGGTGAGACGGGTCAAGGGCCGCCCGGCCCTCGGCAGCAGATAGGGCGGCTCGTGGCCGGCGATGCAGTACTCGAGATCGCCGGTGGCCGCGTCGAGGATGGCCGTGAGCATGGTGACGAAGAGTCCCTCGGCGTTGTCGCGGGAGATTTCTGCATCGGCCTCGCGCATCATGGCCGCCACCTGTCCGTGGCGGCGCAGGGCCGTGCTCTTATAGAGCGCCTTGCTGATAGCCATGAAGAGGCTCCCGGGCAACCCTTTGCCCGACACGTCGCCGATCATGAAGAAGACGCGATCGTGATCGAGGCGGAAGAAGTCGTAGAGATCGCCGCCCACCTCGCGCGCGGGTTCCAGGAGAGCGTAGAGATCGAAGCGCGTCTCCCCGGGAAAGGCGGTGGCGGGCCGGGGCAGCGTGCCCATCTGGATGCGCCGCGCCGCCTCCAGCTCGCCGGCGAGGCGGGCGGCGGCCTCGCGCTGTCGCTCCACCTGGCGGCGCAGGGCGCGACGCTGCGTCTCCGCGTCGGCCAGGGTCACCGCGAGCATGACGGTAAAAAGAACGGCCAACGCGAGCGACGGCGTGGCCGCGTCCATGAGAATGGACCTTGTGAGGTAGAGCATCGCGCCCACCACGACGAAGGCCGCGATCAGGACCAGGACGAGGAGCGCAGCGCGGCGCGCGCGAAGCCGCGGGACGAGGAACACGACGAGGAGTCCCGCCACCGCCAGGGCCGCCGTCTCGATCCAGCGTGCGAGGGCGGGCCGCCAGAGCAGCGAGCGGTCGACCACGTCCTCGAGGAATTGGGCGTGGATCTCCACGCTCGACTGGCGGTCGCCAACCGGGGTGGCGTGCAGATCGGCCAGACCGGCCGCCGTCACTCCGACGAGCACGAACCGATCCTTGAGGCGTTCTGGGTCGATTCGGCCCGCGAGCACCTCCGCCGCCGACACGAGGCGGCGCGGGTCGCGGCGGCTGTAGTGGAGCCACACGCGTCCGTCACGCTCGGTGGGCACCACGAGGTCGCCTACCGCCACCGCCCGGACACCATCCATCCCCACGCTCACGGCGAGCGCGGGCGCGTCCGCAGCCACGCGGAGCATCTCGAGACCTAGGGCGGGCATGAGCGTGTCGCCCACCGTGGCGAGGAGGGGCAGCCGGCGGACCACCCCGCGCTCGGGATCCACGCTGATCAGGCCGCGTCCCGCTACGGCGAGGCTGATCTCCTCTATGCTGGCCAGGGCCGCGGGAAAGTGG
>DATGCY010000037.1:0-11521 GCA_035311385.1 Candidatus Methylomirabilota bacterium | reverse complement strand
CGACGGGCCCCGACCCGCCTCGCGCCCCGAGTTCGTGAATGATTTCGAGCTAGGCTCCCTCCTTCACCTCGATGATCTCATCGGCGATCATCCCGTGCGCCTCACGGTGCACGGCCTCCGCCGCTTCCTTGCTCGGCGCCTCCACGAGGCAGAACACCTTGCCCGTGCCTTCGTCGAACCAGTAGCGGAGGTAGTTCACCCCGTGCTTCTGCTGGATCTCCAGATCCTTGCGATGGGCGTCCGCAGCCACATCCGCCGTCAACGCCTCGATCTTGTTGTGCACGTCGAGATAGAGCGGCATGGTGTCCCTCAGCCCCAGCGCGGCTGCTCGCCGAGGTCGATGCCCAGGACCGTCTTGCCGACGATCTCGTGGACGAGAATAGAGTTGGCGGGATGGAAGCCGCCGCAGCGGGCGTCGCGATAGAGGCGCTCCAGCTCGTTCACCTTGAACATGCCGCCCCCGCCCGACACGGACATGGCGAGATCCGCCACCTTCTTGGCCGTCTCCACGGCATTGTGCTTGGCCGCCACGAGCTTCATCGGCCATTGCGCACCGTGATCCTTCCCGGTCGACCACTCCTCTGCCACGCGCTCCACCTGGGCGGAGGTGCCTTCCAGCGCGAGCTGCATCTCGGAGAAGCAGCGCTGCACCTCCGGGTGATAGGCCATGGAGCGACTGAGAGCGAGCGAGGTCCGCTTCTTCACTCCCGCTGCGGCGAGGTCTCGCGCGCGCTCGGCCAGCCCCAGATAGATGCTGGCAAAGGTCGGCTCGGCCCAGGCGAAGATGGCCAGCACGAAGAGGTCTGCGGTGCCCGCAGGCACCACCCGCGCGACGTACTTGTCAGGCACGAAGGCGCCGTCGAGAAGCGTGTCGTCGCTGCGCGTGGCGCGCATGCCGAGGGTGTCCCACGTCTCCTTGATGGAGTATCCCTTGGCGTCGCGCGGCAGGAAGGCGTGGATCACTTTGGGGCCCCCCGGGGCGTCGGCGTGCATGGCGTGCAGACCGAGCCGTGTCCACACCGGGGTGAGGCTGCCGAAGGTCTTGTGTCCCCAGAACTTGTACCCGCCGTCGGCGCGCTCGGCCTTGGCCGTGGAGAGGAAGAGGGGAAGATCGTTGCCCGCCTCGCCGTGGCCCGCCGCGAAGACCTCGCCCGCCGCCGCGTCGCGCAGCATCCACTCCAGCGAGGCGTCGCCCATGCGACGGAGATCCGCGGCCACGCCCGTCCAGTACAGATGCATGTTGGTGGCCAGCGCGGTGGCCGGCGCGCGGTAGGCGAGCCGCCGCTGCTCGCGACAGACCTCGGCCAGCGACATGCCGTGGCCACCCAGCTCCTTCGGCACGGCCATCGTCAGATAGCCGGCCTTGCGGAGCTCCTCGAAGTCTTCCGTGAAGAAGCGGTTCTCGCGATCGTACCCCGCCGCGCGATCGCCGCACCGGGCGATGAGCTCGTCGGAAAGAGCGAGTCCGTTCCCTGTGAGGGTCATCGTGAGACCTCCATGTGCAAGCGTGTCGTATCGGGAAGGGCCATCGCGCAGCGACCCCAGGCCGGGCTGCGAGGATCGGATGGCTACTCTGCCTGTCCTTCCGCATCCGTGTCAAGAGTGTCTCGCGATCTTCTCGCGCCACGCCTCGCGTCTTTGCGCTAGGCTGTCGTGAGGAGGACACGAGATGAAGAATGTGGAGATGTCCATATTGGGTAACATCTTGACCATCACCGTGGATCTGTCGAAAGAGTTCGGTCCGTCCTCGTCGGGGAAGACCATCATCATCGCCTCGACCGAGGGCAACGTCGCCGTTCCCAACCGTGACGAGAAGGTCGGCCTCAACGTCTACCGCAAGAAGTGAGAGGAGGGCATCGACGCCATGGCGAACGCCAGCAAGGTCGCACTCGTCACCGGAGCGGGCACGGGGATCGGCAAGCATTCGGCTCTCGCCCTCATGCGTGAGGGCTACGCCGTCGTTCTCGCAGGCCGGCGCAAGGATCTTCTGGAGGCCACCGCCGCCGAGGGCAAGAGCACGGGCGCGGCCACCCTCGTGGTGCCCACCGACGTCGCCGATCCGGAATCCATCCGCGCCCTGTTCGCCAAGACCAAGGACACGTTCGGCCGGCTCGACCTCCTCTTCAACAACGCGGGGATCGGCGCGCCGCCCGTGCCTCTCGAAGAGTTGCCCTTCGAGAAGTGGAAGGCGGTGGTCGACACCAACCTCACCGGGGCCTTCATCTGCACGCAGGAAGCGATCAAGATCATGAAGGATCAGACGCCGCGGGGTGGCCGGATCATCAACAATGGTTCCATCTCCGCTCACGCCCCGCGTCCCTTCTCCGTGGCCTACACCTCGACCAAGCACGCCATCACCGGCCTGACCAAGTCCACCTCGCTGGACGGGCGGAAGTACGACATCGCGTGCGGGCAGATCGACGTGGGCAACGCGGCCACCGAGATGACGGAGCGCATGAAGAAGGGTGTGCCGCAGCCGAACGGATCGGTGGAAGTGGAGCCGACCATGGACGTTCAGAACGTCGCGCGCGCCGTCGTGTACATGGCGAGCCTGCCCCTGGATGCCAACGTGATGTTCCTCACCGTCATGGCGACCAAGATGCCCTTCGTGGGTCGCGGCTAAGCATCCGCCGGCGTATGCGCAGCGGGTGAGCAGCCGCGGACGAAAAGCCGCGCGATCGAGCAGCCCGCGCGGATGTATGGCCGCGCAAGTCAGCGAGTCTTCGCGTATGGGAGGTGGCATTCCGGTTGCAGCATACTGATGCGCCATCGTGTCGCGGCAATGTCATCAGCCCGCAACACAGGCAGGCCCATCATGGAGCGAGCCGAGGTGCCGCGGCGTCACGAGAGGAGCACCCGCGATGATCGATTGGTGGTCCAAGACCGAGCACGACGTCGTCGACGCGCTGGCCAGCGCGGGACCGATGAGCCCCCAGGACCTTGCCCAGCGCATCGGCATGTCCGAGGGCGAGACGATCGCCTACCTGTGCATGCTGGCCAGGGAGCGGAAGGTGGCGATCAAGCTCGTGGGCCTGACGTCCTCCATGAATCGGCCCGGTCGCGTGGCGGGGCGCCCTCGCGAGAAGACGCCCGTGCGTGCCAAGCCCGCCCCTGTGGGCGGGTACTGAGCGTCGCCCGGCCCGCTGATCAGCTCCGCTCGGCGATCTCCCGCATCTTCATGAAGGCGATCAGACGCCGGCGATTCGCTTCCGGCATGTTCGACGTGTCGATCTGGGCGATGGAGGAGCCGAGCGCCTCGTAGGTCGGGATGTCGGTGTCGGCCAGCGGCTCCAGATACTGCTTCCGCCTGAAGGCTGCCTCCACGTAGGGCGCCAGCTCCTCTTCCTTGCGGGCCAGCCGCCGCGCCTCGTCCTCCTTGAATTCCGGCATGACGTCCTTGGCGAAGAGCTCGAGCGCCTCACAGATGTGCTCGTGGCGGTTCTTCCCGCTCTGCTGGATGAAGATGGTCTGGTCGACTCCCGAGCTCTGAAACTTCCTCAGGGTTTCCCGGAGCTGTGCGGGGGTGCCGATGCACCCCGTGCCGCCGCCGAGAACATCGACATCCAGCGCCGCCCGTATCGCCTCGTACTTCTTCCAGATGTTGGTGCGTCCCGGGGTGTGCTTGCCGAAAGCGTAGTGATGGCCGAGGGCGAACTGGAAAAAGCGGAAGCCGTCCATGCCGCGGCGTACGGCTTCCTCGGCGTCTCGATGGCAGGAGAAGCCCGTGACCATGGCGATGTTCGGATTGACCGCGTGCCCGATGGGCACGCACTCCTGCTTGAACGTCTCGTAATAGTCGGAGACCCAGTGCCGCGCCTCCTCGGGATCGATGAAGGCAAAGGTGAGGGCGCCGATGCCGAGCTGAGCGGCCAGGTGAATGGTCTCGCGGTTCGAGCAGGCGACCCACAGCGGCGGATGCGGCTTCTGCACGGGCTTGGGCAGGACGTTACGGGCGGGCATGGAGAAGTACGTGCCCCGGAAGCCGGGATAGGGATCCATCACCATCATGTTGGCGACCTGCTCCACGGTCTCGCGCCACATCGCCCGCCGTTCCGCGGGGGTGACGCCGAAGCCGTCCAACTCCGCGCGGGAGGCGGACTCGCCCGTGCCGAAGTCCACGCGGCCCTTCGAGACGAGATCCAGGGTGGCGATGCGCTCGGCGATACGCGCGGGGTGGTTGTAGCCGGGCGGCATGAGCACGATGCCGTGACCGAGCCGGATCTGCGTGGTG
Source organism: Candidatus Methylomirabilota bacterium (assembly GCA_035311385.1). Classification (GTDB taxonomy): domain Bacteria; phylum Methylomirabilota; class Methylomirabilia; order Rokubacteriales; family CSP1-6; genus AR37. Next base: position 7,290 of record DATGCY010000037.1, on the reverse strand, counting down.
CGCTGGGAGGCGGCGGCGAGGAACACTTCAGGCGCGGAGGAGTGGGAGTACTCCTCGAGGAAGTGATGCTCGACCTCCCACGCGTGGTCGATGCCGAGCCGGTCGCCCAGCTCGACCTGGTCGAGGGCGTCCTGGAACAACTTGAGCTCGCCACCCTCGTCCCAGGGCCGCGGGAACTGGTGCTCATAGAAGATGCCGAAGCGCATGTGTCCTCCTCTGGATCGCTCGAGCTTAGCAGATGCCTCAGCGGTCGAGCCAGGCCTCCTGCATCGAAGCTATTCCGTGCGGGAGGGAGACCGTCACGCGCGGGAGCCTCTGCTATGATCCCTGCGTGAAGTTCGACCTCGGCATCCTTGCCACCCAGCCCGTTCCCGAGATCGTGCGACAGGTCCAGCTCGCCGAGTCGCTCGGCTTCGAGACGGTGTGGATGACGGACACCCATCTCGTCTGCCGCGAGCTGTGGGTCACTCTCACCGCCTGCGTGCTCGGCACCCGGCGTATCAAGCTCGGGCCCGGGGTGACCGTCCCGCACTCGCGTCACGTATCCGTGACGGCGAGCGCCATCCTCACCTTAGAGGAGCTGGCTCCGGGTCGCGTGGTGCTCGGGATGGGCACGGGTGGCAGCTCGGCGCAGACCATGGGGCTCAAGCTCGAGCAAGTCGGCCGCGCCCGCGCCCTCGAGGCGATGGCCACGGACGTTCGCCGCCTCATCCGACGTGAGCCCATCCGCTTCGAGAGCGGTACGGAAGGGAGAGTCGCCTGGCTCGAGCGGCCGCGCGCGATCCCCCTCTATCTCGCGGGTTCGGGGCCGCGCATGCTCACGACCGCGGGCAAGCTTGGCGACGGCGTGATGATGTACGTGGGCACGGCACCCGACATCCTCCGCGCCGGCCTCGACTGCGCGCGGACGGGCGCCGCGGCCAGTGGCCGATCGCTCGACGACCTCGCCGTGGTCTCCTGGACGCCCACCTCGATCTCGAGCGATCCGGTGCAGGCGCGCGACCACGTGCGGGGTCGCGTGGCCTCAGCGCTGCGGCATCCGCTGCCCGTGGAGCTGCCGCCCGAGGACCAGGCCGCCATCGCGCGGCTGCGAGAGTCCTACGATGCGTTCCAGCACGCCACCGCGGACTCGCAGCACCGCGCCCTGGTGCCCGATCGCCTCGTCGACCTGATGGCGCTGGCCGGCACCCCCGAGGAGGTGCGGGAGCAGGTCGCGCGCGTGGCCAGCGTGGCCGGCGTCGATCGCATCGCGATCCTTCCCCAGGTGCCGGGGCAGGGGTTCCAGGAGCGTGAGCAGATCCTCAGGATGTTCGCCGAGGACGTCATGGCGCGGGTAAGCTAGCCGCCATGGCCCACGGCATGGCGAGCTCCGAGCCGCGCGTGTGTATCATCGGCGCGGGCGCCATTGGGACCTTCATCGGTGTGCGCCTCGCGCGGACCGGATGCCGGGTAACCGCGCTCGCGCGAGGAGCGACCGCGGTCTCGCTCCGCGCGCACGGATTCCGCCTGGCCTTGGACGGCGCCGTGGTCAGCGCGCCGGTGGCCGTAGTCGACGACACTCGCGGCGTCGGCGAGCAGGATTTGGTCGTCCTCGCCGTCAAGGGCCCATCGCTGGCCGGGGTCGCCGCCAGCGTACCGGCCGCTCTCGGCTCGGAGACCATGGTCCTGACCGCGATGAACGGGGTGCCGTGGTGGTTCTTCCAGGACATGGCCGGGGCCTGCGGTGGTCTGCAGCTCCGGTCCGTCGACCCCGCCGGCCGGATCGCCGCGGCCGTTCCGCCCCGGCACATCATCGGCGGTGTCGTCCATGCCACCTGCTCCGTCATCGAGCCCGGGCTGGTGCGGCATGGCTTCGGCAACGGGCTCATCGTGGGAGAACCGGACGGCTCCCGGTCACCGCGGCTGGAAGCGCTGGCTGCCCGCCTCACCGCGGCGGGCTTCGACGTCACGGTGTCCTCGCGGATCCAGGCCGACATCTGGTACAAGCTGTGGGGCAACATGACGATGAATCCGATCTCGGCCCTCACCGGCGCCACCTGCGATCGCATCCTGGACGACCCGCTCCTGAACCGCTACACCCTTGCCATCATGGCCGAGGCGGCGGCCATCGGGGCCAAGATCGGCTGTCCCATCAGTCAGAGCGGTGAGGACCGCAACGCGGTGACGCGGAAGCTCGGGGCCTTCAAGACCTCCATGCTCCAGGACGTGGAGGCGGGCCGCCCCCTCGAGATCGACGCCCTGCTCACCGCGGTCACGGAGATCGGCGAGCGCGTGGGCGTGCCCACGCCGCACACCGACGCACTGCTCGGACTCGTCCGCGTCTTCGCGGAGGTCCACCATGGCTGAGTCGCGCCCCCCCTTCCGCGCCGACCACGTGGGGAGCCTGCTGCGCCCGGCCGCCCTCAAGGCTCTGCGGCTGGAGAAGGAAGCGGGGAAAGCGAGCGCGGCTCAGCTTGCGGCCGCCGAGGATGCGGCTATCCGCGACGGCGTGAAGCTTCAGGAAGAGGTGGGACTCCGGGGCATCACCGACGGCGAGATGCGGCGCAAGTCCTGGCACATGGATTTCCTCATGCAGCTCTCGGGCCTCACCAGCGAGGGGAAGATGCTGCCCGTCACCTTTCACGGACGGGAAGGCGACCGCTTCTTCACGCGCCCCGATCTCCGGCTCGCGGGAAAGGTCATGCGGCCTCATCCCATCTTCGTCGACGCCTTCACCTTCCTCCAGTCGGTGACCACGCGCACGGCCAAGCTCACCATGCCGTCGCCCTCCATGTTCTACACGCAGGTGGGGCGCGCCAACATCGACCGCCTCGTCTATCCCGACCTCGACGCCTTCGTCGAGGACCTCGCCGCGGCCTATCGCGCGGAGATCGCCGACCTCTACGCGGCGGGCTGCCGCTATCTCCAGCTCGACGACGTGAGCCTTGCCTATCTCTGCGACCAGGACATGCGCGCCCGCCAGCGCGAGCAGGGCGAGGATCCCGACGCTCAGCTCGAGCTGTCCGTGAAGCTGATCCAGGCCACCCTGCGCGATCGTCCCCGGGATCTCACGGTGTGCACCCACCTCTGCCGAGGAAACTTCCGCTCGTCGTGGCGCGCCCAGGGAGGGTACCAGGCGGTGGCGGAGACCATCTTCACCCGGCTCCCCTACGACGGATTCTTCCTGGAATTCGACGACGCGCGCTCGGGTGACTTCTCCCCCCTGCGCCACGTGCCCAAGCACGCGCGCGTGGTCCTGGGTCTCGTCACCTCCAAGGTGGGGACGCTGGAGCGCAAGGACGATCTCAAGCGACGGCTCGACGAAGCCTCGCGCTACCTTCCCCTCGAGCAGCTCTGTGTCAGCCCCCAGTGCGGCTTTTCCTCGACCGTCGAGGGCAACGACGTGGGGGCAACCCAGCAGCGGGGCAAGCTCGCGCTGTGCGTCGACCTGGCCCAGGACGTGTGGGGCGGGGTCTAACCATTCGCGCAGCCGCGATCTGGGGTAGACTGCTAGCCAAGCTTATGGGCAGCGACGTTGAGTAGACGATCCCGACATCGGCGCGGCATGGGCGGTCGTCCGCCCCAGCAGGGCGGACCGCGAGGGCCGGGCCAGCCACATCCCCACGGCGGCGGCCCGTCTCGCCTGCCCCCACCTCCCTCGGCCACCGCCGGCTTCGAGAGCCTCACCGCGGTGCAGCCGCACGAGCGCCTTCGCCTGGAGACGGCCGCCGATCAGCTCTCCATGCGCGCCATGGACCTGATCACGCCCATCGGCAAGGGGCAGCGCGGGCTGATCGTGGCGCCGCCGCGCACGGGCAAAACCATCCTCCTCCAGCAAATCGCCAAGGCCGTGCTCACCAATCATCCGGAAGTAGCCGTGATCGTCCTCCTCGTGGACGAGCGCCCCGAGGAGGTGACGGACTTCCGCATGAACATCGGCAAGCAGGCGGAGATCGTGGCCTCCAGCAACGACAATCCGTACCGTCGCCATATCGAGGTGACCGAGCAGGTCCTCGACAAGGCCAAGCGCATGGTGCTGGAGAAGCGCGACGTGCTCCTTCTCTTCGACTCCCTCACGCGGATGACCCGCGCCTACAACAACGAGCTGAGCTCGCGCGGGCGCACCATGTCGGGGGGCATCGACAGTCGCGCCTTCCTGATGCCGCGAGCGTTCTTCGGCGCCGCGCGCAAGGTGGAGGAGGGCGGCTCGCTCACCATCGTGGGCACGGTGCTGGTGGATACCGGCTCGCGCATGGACGACATCATCTTCGAGGAGTTCAAGGGCACGGGAAACATGGAGCTCCATCTCTCCCGCGAGCTGGCCGATCGGCGAGTGTTCCCGTCCTTCGACATTTTGAAGTCCGGCACGCGGCGGGAGGAGCTGCTCTTCACGGACGACGAGCTCAAGCGCATCCACCTCCTGCGTCGCGCGCTGTCCGGCACCAAGCCCGGCCAGGCCATGGAAGCCATTCTGGAGCGGCTGCGTCTCACCGCCACCAACGCGGAGTTCCTCAAGTCTCTCGGCTGAGGGCGGGGGCGGGCTACGGCTCGCGCAGCATGCGACCGACCAGCTCGGTCAGCTCCGCCACGTTGAAGGGCTTGAGCAAGATGGGCACCCCGCTCGCTCGGATCAGGTCGTGCTCCCGTGACGTCCCCGTGGTGCCCGTGAGGAAGATGATCTTCTTCAAGGGATGCGTGCGTCGTTCGGCCAACTGGCGATAGAAGCCGGAGCCGTCGAGCTTCGGCATGTGCAGATCGGTGATGATGAGATCATAGCGCTGGCTCTCGAGCCGGCGTAGCGCCTCGAGGCCATCGGGCGCGGTGTCGACCGCATGCCCTTCCAAGCCCAGCATGTCCACGACGAGCTCGGCGATGAGCGGATCGTCGTCGACGAGCAGGATACGCGCGTGAGTCGCTGACGGATCGTTTGGTATCGACATGCGTGCAGCTCCTGCACCCATGAAAGAGCAAGGTGCGGGCCACACGCGAAGGGCCGGCGAATCGGCTACTTAGGAACGGGCCCCTGGCGGAGCCGACTGAATTTGTCAGCCGGCAACCCCAAACACGTAGGGCGGGCTACGATTCCATGCGCCGCGGCGCGGCGGACGTGGTGGGGCCGATGAACTCGACCATGTTGCCGTCGGGATCCTTGATGAAGATCTGGCGGAGTCCGGTGGGGCCGGACACCACGTCGCGCACGGGCAGGCCGAGCTCGGCGATCTTGTTCGCGCACTGATCGGCGTCTTCCGTCCACAGGGCGAAGTGCGCGTAACGCGCCTGGATCTTCTCGCGCTCCACCGCGGGACGCACGAGCTGATCGTTGAGGATGATGTGCAGCGACAGCCCGTTGCCGAGGCTGTACCAGATGCCGGGGAAGTCGAAGGCGGGCCGCGGGATCTCCTGGAGGCCGAGGAGGCCCGTGTAGAACTCGCGGGCCTTGGCGACGTCGGTAACGGTGATGCTCACATGGTTCAGTTCCTTGAACAGTCCCATGGCGACCTCCCCGCAAGGTGTGAGATGTGGCAGCATCCTAGCACGGATGAATGCGCCTCACGTCTTGATGGCCACGGTGGAAGGCGGACGCCTCACGGACCACGACCGCCGCTCGCTACCCGTTCCCTGGTGGAGCCTGACCAAGACGGCCATCGCCTCCGCTGCGCTGGTCCTCGTCGGGGGCGGCCGGCTCGCCCTCGACGAGCCGCTCGACTCCCGGCCCTATACGTTGCGTCAGCTGCTGCAGCACACGGCGGGCGTGCCGGAATACGGCGCCTTGGCCGCCTACCATGAAGCGGTGGGTCGGCGAGAGTCGCCCTGGAGCGTCGACGAGCTTTTGCGAAGGGTCGACGCCAAGCGTCTCCTTTTCACGCCGGGAGCGGAGTGGGCCTACTCCAACGTCGGCTATCTCTTGGTACGGCGCCTGATCGAAAACGAGACGGGCGAGCGCTTCGACACCGCGCTCCGCCGTCTCGTCTTCGAGCCGCTCGGTGTTCCGGAGGTGAGGATTGCGCGCGACCCCGCCGATCTGGACCCCACGGCGTGGGGCAATCCGGATCGTTATCACCCGGGCTGGGTGTATCACGGTCTCGCCGTCGGCACGCCGGGGGAAGCCGCCCTCTTCGTCGATCGCCTCCTCGCCGGACAGCTGCTGCCCGCCGAGCTGCTCCGAGCGATGCTCGAGGTGCATCCGGTTGGCGGTCCCATCGCAGGTCGGCCCTGGCGGAGCCCGGGCTACGGCTTGGGGATCATGGTCGATGCCGCCTCGCCGCGGGGGCGATGCATGGGCCACACGGGGGGAGGACCCAGAAGCGTGGCCGCGTCCTTTCACTTTCCCGATCTCAGACCCACGAAGACGGTGGCGGCCTTCGCGCCGGTAGAGGATCCGGGGATGGTGGAGCGTGCCGTCCTCGAGCGGTGAGGCTTCGCACTACTTTACATGCGGCACATACGCGCTTGACACGCTCGCCCCACATTGGACATCGAGCGGGCATGGAGTCCCGCACCACAGAGATCAGAACAGGAGGACGTGATGAAAACGATAGCGGCGCTCGGAGCACTGGCAGTGATCCTCGGGCTGACGCTGCCTGCGATGGCGCAGTCGCCTGCGACCACCGAGGCGGTACAGGCTCAGGCGGGGCCTGGAGGCGGGCCGGGCATGGGTGGACCTGGACCGGGGCAACGCCCCGGCGGCCCCGGCATGAGGGGAGAGCGAGGCGGGTGGCAGCGCCATGCCGGACGACACCACATGCGTCGTGGACGCTCCATCATCTTCATGGCCCTGCGTAACCAGAAGGAGCTGGGGCTGTCCCCGCAGCAGGTGAGCTCGCTCCAGCAGATGGGCATGGACGCCGCGCGGGCGGGGATCAAGCGGCGCGCCGATGGGCAGCTCGCTCGGCTCGATCTCATGAGTCTGATGCGGGCGGAGCCTGTCGACATGACGAAGGTGGAAGCGAAGATCCGTGACATCGAGAAGCTCAAGGCCGATGGAGCCATCGCCCGCATCCGCACCAACGAGGCGGCGAAGGCGCAGCTCACGCCGGATCAGCGCGAGAAGCTCAAGACCCTCCGCATGGCGCGCTGGCAGCGCCGGAGCGGCGGTGAAGGCGCAGGAGATGGCGGTGGCGAGGCGCCCTCTGCGTTCCAGGAGCGGTCGTAGCGACACACGCGGTTGCTCGCGGGCCGAGAGCCTCCTATGATGTGCCGCGCGCGGGGTCAGGACACCGGCCCCGCGCGTGCTCTGTCCTCATCTCGAGCAAGGAGATCGCCATGCATGCCCGTTCCCCTCGCGCCGTCCCTCGGATGCTCCGCTGATGC
>DATGCY010000036.1:0-23554 GCA_035311385.1 Candidatus Methylomirabilota bacterium | reverse complement strand
TCCGGGCCAAGTGGATGCCGCTCGGCCCGTGGGACCAGAGGAAATAGCGGGTCCCCCGGCCAGGTGACGGCGCTCCCTCAGCTCCTCATCTCCACCGTGCTGCTGGGCGGCATCTACGCCCTCATCGCGGTGGGGCTGACGCTGATCTTCGGCATCATGCGCGTGGTCAACTTCGCCCACGGCGAGTTCCTGATGTTGGGGATGTACCTCGCCTTCTGGTCCTTCACCCTCTGGCGCGTCGACCCGTATTTCGTCCTCTTCGTAGCCGCGCCCCTCTTCTTCGCCATCGGCCTCGGCGTCTACGCTCTCGTGATGCGGGGCGTGGTGCGGGCCAGCCACAACGTGCAGATCTTCACCACGGTGGGACTGTCCATCGCCCTCCAGAACGTGGCCCTCGTGCTCTGGACGGGGGACTTCCGGTTCGTGCGGCCTTGGGAGTCCTCCGTGGTGATCCGCATTGTGGGCGCCGCCTTCAACCTCTCGCAGATCATTGCCTTCGCGGTCGCCGTCGGCTTCACCCTCGCCCTCTTCGCCTTCATGAAGTGGACGCACGCGGGCCGCGTGATGCGGGCCACCGCCCAGGACGGCGAGGCGGCCACCCTCATGGGCATCAACGTCGATCGTGTCTACCGCTTGGCCTTCGCCATCGGCATCGCCTGCGTGGGGGTGGCGGGGGTGCTCGTCTCCCCGCTCTACTCCGTGTACCCCACGGCAGGGCTCCAGTTCGTGCTCCTCGCGTACGTGGTGGTGGTGCTGGGCGGCCTGGGCGACATGGTGGGGGCGCTCCTCGGCGCCATCATCGTGGCGGGCGTGGAGGTCATCGGCTCCTACGTCTTCGGCTCCGCCTGGAAGGAAGTGATCTACTTCGTGCTCTTCATCGCCGTGCTCGTCTTCCGTCCCGCCGGTCTCTTCGGCCAGCGGGGCGCGGAAGCCCTCGGCGTCTGACGCCTTCCATGTCGCGCCACGCGCTTCCCATCGTCGTCTTCGGCGGCTCCGCCCTCGCGCCCCTCGTCATCCGGGATGGCTTCCTCCTCGACAGCCTCGTCCTCATCCTGCTCTGGGGCGCGGCGTCGGGGGCCTGGAACGTGGCGGGCGGCTATGCCGGGCAAACCTCGCTTGGCCACTCCGCGTTCTTCGGCATCGGCGCCTACTCCACGGCGCTGATCGCCACGCGATTGAACGGCTCTCCATGGGTCGCCTTGGTCATCGGCGCCGCGGTGGCCACGCTGGCTGGGCTCATCATCGGCTACCTGTCGAATCGCCTCAAGGGACCGTACTTCGGCCTCGCCACCATCGCCTTCTCGCAGGTCCTCCTCATCGTGGCGAGCCGCTGGCGCGCGTTCACCGCCGGCTCGGAGGGCGTGCCCGTGCCCTTCCGGCCGGGACTGTGGACGCTCGGCTTCGCGAGCAAGGTAACCTGGGTGTACATCATGCTCGCCCTTGCCCTCGGCATCTTTGCCGTACAGATCTACCTCGAGCGCTCGCGGCTCGGCTATCGGCTCGCCGGCGTGCGCGAGGACGAGGACGCCGCCCAGGCCTTAGGCATCCCGAGCCGGCGGCTCAAGGTGCTGGCCATCGCCGTCTCCGCCGCACTGACCAGCGCCTGCGGCACCCTGTGGGCGCAGTACGTGGGCTTCGTGGATCCCTTCTACGTCTTTTCCGTCGATCTCTCCGTCCGCTTCGCTCTCAACACCATCATCGGCGGCATCGGGACAGCCATGGGCCCCTTCGTGGGATCGATCCTCATTACGTCTCTCGAGACGAGCCTCCGCGCGACCTTCAGCGACATGCGGGGCGGGCTGGTGGGCATCTATCTCATCATCTACGGCTGCCTCCTCATCATCGTCGTGCGCTTCATCCCCCAGGGGCTGGTCGGCTGGTTCGGCCAGCGCCTCCGCGCCGGGCGCCGCTATGCTCGAGCTTGACGCGGTCACCAAGCGCTTCGGCGGGCTGACCGCCGTTCGCGACGTCTCCCTGCGCGCGGCCCCCGGCGAGATCGTGGGCATCATCGGGCCCAACGGCGCCGGCAAGACCACCCTCTTCAACGTCATCTCGGGCTTCTACGCGCCGGACGAGGGACGGGTCGTCCTCGACGGCCACGACGTCTCGCGGCTGCCCGCGCATCAGATCTGCGCGCGCGGCCTCTGCCGGACCTTCCAAATCGTGAAGCCCTTCGGCAATCTCTCCGTCGAGGACAACGTGATGATCGGCGCGCTGACCCGGCTCCCTGCCGTCTCCGCGGCGCGCGAGGAGGCGCGTCGGGTCATTGCCCTCTGCCGTCTCGAGGCCTTCGCCGCGAGCCCTGCTCGCTCGCTGCCCATCGGGCTCCGCAAGCGGCTCGAGGTCGCGCGCGCCCTCGCCACGCGGCCGCGGCTCCTCCTCCTCGACGAGGTGATGTCGGGCCTCAACGCCACGGAGCTGGGCGAGATGATCGCCCTCATCCGCGCTCTTCACGCGGAGGGGCTCGGACTCATCATCATCGAGCACATCATGGCGGCCATGATGCGGCTGGCCCAGCGCATCGTGGTCCTCCACCACGGGGAGAAGATCGCCGAGGGCACGCCGCAGTCCATCGCCGAAGATCGTCGCGTGGTCGACGCCTATCTCGGAGAGGAGTTCGTCCTTGCTGACGCTTGAGGGCATCGACGCCTTCTACGGCGATCTCCAGGCGCTCCATCGCGTCAGCCTCGACGTGCAGGAGGGGGAGATCCTCGCTCTCGTCGGGGCCAACGCCGCGGGCAAGACCACGACCCTCCGGGTGATCTCCGGCACGCTCGCCGCGCGCGCGGGGCGCGTCAAGTTCACCGGGGAGGACCTCACGCGCGTCCCCGCCCACGATCGGGTCGGGCGCGGCATCGTGCAGGTGCCCGAGGGCCGGCGGCTCTTCCCCTTCATGACGGTGCGGGAGAACCTGCTCCTGGGCGCGCACCCCGCGGCGGCGCGGGCCCAGCTGGCCAAGAGCCTCGCCTACGTGCTCGATCTCTTCCCTATCCTCCGCGAGCGGACGAGCCAGCTCGCCGGCTCCCTCTCCGGGGGCGAGCAGCAAATGTGCGCCATCGGCCGCGCCCTCATGACGCGGCCGCGTCTGCTCATGCTGGACGAGCCCACCCTCGGCATCGCGCCCGTCCTCGTGCAACGGATCTTCGAGACGGTGGCCGCCATCAATCGCTCAGGGGTGACGATTCTCCTCGTGGAGCAGAACGTCCGACGCGCGCTGGCCCTTGCCCACCGCGCCTGCGTGCTGGAAAATGGGCGTCTCGTCCTGGCGGGCGCCGCGCGCGATCTCGCCGCTGACGAGCGGCTCAAGAAGGCCTATCTCGGGCTCTGAGCCCGGAGGAGCGATGCGCATCGACCGCACACGGCTCGAGGAGAGCATGCAGGCCCTGGGACGCATCGGGGCCACCGCGAAGGGCGGGCTCAATCGGGTCGCCCTCACCGACGACGATCGCCGCGGCCGGGACCTCCTCGTGAGCTGGATGCGCGAGGCCGGCCTCACCGTCACCGTGGACCAGATGGGCAACATCTTCGGCCAGCGCGCGGGTGAGGACGGCCTCCCTCCCGTCATGATGGGCTCGCACGCGGACTCGGTGCCCACGGGGGGAAAGTACGACGGCCAGCTCGGCGTGCTGTGCGCGCTCGAGACGATCCGCACCCTCAACGACGAGAAGATCCGCACGCGGTACCCGGTCGCCATGGCCATCTTCACCAACGAGGAGGGCGCGCGCTTCCAGCCCGCCATGATCGGCTCCGGGGTGATGGCGGGCAAGATTCCCCTGGAGGATGCCTACAACGCGCGTGATCGCGACGGGGTGCGCTTGGGCGACGAGCTCGAGCGCATCGGCTATCTCGGCTCCGAGCCGTGCATCCCCCGCCCCTTGCGCGCCTATCTGGAGCTCCACATCGAGCAGGGACCCATTCTCGAAGAGGAGCACCTCCCCGTGGGCGTGGTGGAGGGCATCGTGGCCATCGCATGGTCCCGCGTGACTCTCACCGGCGTCCAGGACCACGCGGGGCCCACGCCCATGCGCATCCGTCACGACGCCCTCGTGGCCGCCGCCGACATCGTGCGCGGCGTGCGTGAGATCGCCAAGGATATCGGCGGCGACATGGTCTCCACGGTGGGACGACTCGACGTCTCGCCCAATATCCCCAACGCCATCCCGGGACGGGTCAGCCTCTCCATCGACCTGCGGGCCCCCGACGAGCGCCACATCACGCGAGGGCTTGACCTGGTCGACCGCGTGGTCAGGGACGCCGCGCGCGCCGAGGGCGTCACCTACGAGCTCGAGCACTACTGGCGCGTGCCGCGCACGCGCTTCGACCTCGAGGTGGTGGAGACGGTGGAAGCGGCCGTGCAGAGCCTCGGCTGCGGCTATCGCCGCATCCTCTCCGGGGCGGGGCACGACGCGCAGTACATGGCCGCCATCTGCCCCACCGGGATGATCTTCGTGCCCTCGCGCGACGGGCGCAGCCACTGCGAAGAGGAGTTCACGCCCATGGACGACATCGAGCACGGCGCGAACACCCTCCTCCTGGCCGCCGCGCGCCTCGCGGGCACCCCGTAGCCGCGGCCCCTCCATGTCGAGGCGGCTCGCCGACGCTCCGGCCATCGTGGCCTCGGTGCGCCGCTTCGTGGACAAGGAGGTCATTCCCGCCGCTTCTGGCTTCGAGCACGCCGATGCCTATCCGCACGAGCTGGTGGCGCGCATGCGCGACCTCGGGCTCTTCGGCTCGCTCGTGCCCACCGCCTACGGGGGTCTGGGGCTCGACGTTCGCACCTACGCTCAGGTCATCGAGGAGATCTGCCGCGGCTTCATGTCGCTCGCCGGAGTGATCAACAGCCACACCATGGCCGCCCTCATCGTGCTCCACCACGGCACGGAGGAGCAGCGACGCCGGCTCCTGCCGCGCTTCGCGAGTGGCGAGGCGCGCGGAGGGCTCTGCCTCACCGAGCCGCACGCGGGCTCCGACGTCCAGGCCATCCGCACCGAGGCTCGACGCGACGGCGATCGCTACCTCATTTCCGGCGCCAAGATGTTCGTCACCAACGGCCGCGAGGGCAACACCTTCGCCCTCCTCGCCCTCACCGATCCCGGGGCCTCGCCGCGGCATAGCGGCATGTCCTGCTTCATCGTGGAGAAGGGCGCCCCCGGTCTCGAGGTGGTCAAGTCGATCACCAAGCTCGGCTACAAGGGCGTGGATACCGCCGAGCTCCTCTTCGATCGCTTCCCCTGTTCCGCCGCCAATCTCGTAGGTGGGATCGAGGGCCGCGGCTTCAAGCACGTGCTCTCCGGGCTCGAGACGGGGCGCATCAACATCGCCGCGCGCGCCGTCGGCGTCGCCCAGGCCGCGCTCGAGGAGGCCGCGCGCGCCGCTACGGAGACGGCGACCGCTGCTCTCGCCGACATCGCCCTTCGTGTGGACGGCGCGCGACTCCTCACCTCGTGGGCAGCGGGCATGAAGGACCGGGGCGAGCGCTGCGACCTCGAAGCGGGCATGGCCAAGCTCTACGCCTCGGAGAGCTCCCAGGAGGCCGCGGCGGGCGCCCTTCGCATCCTGGGGGGTCGCGGCCCGGCCACGGCGGGCGTCGTCGAGCGGCTCTATCGCGACACGCCGCTGATGGTGATCGGCGAGGGCACCAACGAGATCCAGCGGACCATTATCGCGAGGAATCTCCTCCAGCGGCACGGCGAGCGCCTGGGCGCCCTCACCTCTCTCGAGGCAGAACCCGAGGAGCGGCGACTCATGGCCTTGGCCGTGCGTCAGCTCGTCGAGCGCGAGCTCGGGCTGGCCTCCGTGGAAGACGATCGCGCGGACCGGTTCCCCGCGGCCTCGCTCGACAGGCTCGGCGAGCTGGGTCTCTTCGGCGCCGTGGTGCCGCCCGACTCGGGTGGTCTCGGGCTCGACGGCGCCGCTGTCGCGCTCATCATCGAGGAGATCGGTCGCGGCTCCGCCACCGTCGCCGCCGTGCTCTCGAGCCATCTCGACGCCACCGAGGCGGTGCTGCGCTTGGGCACCGTCGAGCAGCGCCGCCGATTCCTCCCTGCTCTCGCCTCCGGCACGCTTCGGGGCGGAACACTCAGCTCGCTAAATGGCCTCCGATCTCGAGCCACCCGGGTGGGGGATGACCTGGTCGTGTCGGGCCCCGGGCTCGTCGCCTCGCCCGGACGGCACGCGAATCTCTTCGCCCTCCGCGCGGAGGCGGAGAACGGTCTGCGCGTTGTGCTCCTCGAGGCGGGTCAGCACGGATTCACGCTGGTCGAGCCTTTCTGGACGATGGGGCGGCGCGGTGGCGATCTCTGGCGCGTCGAGCTCGCGGAGTGTCTCGTGCCAGCCCGCCAAGTCCTGGGCGGCGGCCGGGGCCTCGACGCCAGGGACCTGGCCGAGCTCGATGGCGCGTCGCGAGTCCGCGAGGCGGCGGCGGCGGTGGGCCTGGCCCAGGCCGCCTTCGAGGCGGCGCTGCGCTACTCGCAGCAGCGCTCCGCCTTCGGCGTGCCGATCTGCCAGCACCAGGCGATCCAGCTCAAGCTCGCCGACATGGCCACGGCCATCGCGGTGTCCAGGCTCTTGACCCAGCGCGCGGCCGGAGATGGCACCACCGTGCCCGCGGGCATGGCCTGGCTCCACTCGGCGGAGACAGCCTCCACGGTGACGCTCGAGTCCATGCGCATCCACGGAGGCTACGGCTATACCGCCGAATTCCCCGTGGAGCGCTACTATCGTGACGCGGCCATGCTGCTGGCGAGGGGGCCGGGCGGAGACGAAATCCGCCACGCGATCGCCCGCCATGCCGCCGAGGCGTGCCGGCTAAGCACGGGAGCCCCATGAGCTACGGACGCTACTTCGAAGAGTTCTCAGTGGGTCAGGTGTTCCGGCATTGGCCGGGGCGCACCATCACCGAGGCCGACTGCACGTGGTTCGCCCTCCTGACCATGAACCAGCACCCGCTCCACTCCGATGCCCACTACGCCGAGACCTACACCCAGCACAAGCAGCGCGTGGTCCTGGGCCCCCTCGTCTACAGTGTGGTCATCGGCATGACGGTGGCGGACATCTCCGGACGGGCCATCGCCAACCTCGAGGTGAACGCTCTCAAGCACGCGAAACCCACCTTCATCGGTGACACCCTCTACGCAGGAAGCCGCGTCCTCGAGCTGCGCGAGTCGAAGCAGGGCGACCGTGGCATCGTTACCGTGGAAACCACCGCGAGCAACCAGCGCGGCGAGCAAGTCTGTTCCTACACCCGCAAGGTTCTCGTGCCGAAGAAGAACCACGCCACCCTCGGCGACGGCAAGCTTCCCTACTGACATGGCGAGACCACCGCTCGAGGGTGTCCGCATCCTCGCCGTCTCCCAGTTCGGGGCCGGGCCCTTCGGCACCCAGGTGCTGGCCGACCTGGGCGCGGAGATCATCAAGATCGAAGACCCCGCGGTGGGCGGCGACAGCGCCCGCTACGTTCCCCCGTATCTCCACGAGCAGGACTCGCTCTACTTCCAGTCCTTCAATCGCGGCTCGAAGTCGCTCACCCTCAATCTGCAGCACCCGGCCGGACGCGCGGTGCTACACGATCTTATCAAGGTCTCGGATGCCCTCTTCAACAACGTGCGCGGCGATCTTCCCGCCCGTCTCGGTCTCACCTACGAGGCGCTCAAGAAAGTGAACCCGCGCATCGTGTGCTGCTCGCTGAGTGGGTTCGGAGCCAATGGGCCGCGGGCCAGCGAGCCCGGCTTCGACTATTTGATCCAGGGCTACGCGGGCTACATGGGCGTCACCGGGGAGCCCGACGGCCCGCCCGGCAAGTGCGGGGTGAGCGTGATCGACTTCGCGGGGGGCTACGCGGGCATGCTCGGCCTCATGGTGGGCCTCTTCGAGGCGCAGCGCACCGGCGTGGGCCGCGACGTGGACGTCTCCCTCCTCGACACCGCGGTGAGCATGCTCTCGTACTTCGCCATGTGGACTCTGAATCGCGACTGGCAGCCCGAGCGCATCGCGGACTCCGGGCACCAGACGCTCGTCCCCGCCCAGAACTTCCCCACCCGCGACGGGTGGATCGTCATCTTCTGCAACAAGGACAAGTTCTGGCAGGCCCTCGCGGAGCGAATGGAGCTGCCCACGCTCCTCCAGGATCCGCGCTTCGCGGGCTTCCCGGAGCGTCTCGCCCACAAGACGGAGCTGGTAAAAATTCTCAAGGCGCGCTTCGCGATGAAGACCACCGCCGATTGGCTCGGCCTCCTTCGCGGCCACGTGCCCTGCGCGCCCGTCAACTCCGTGGCGGAGGCCCTCGAAGACGAGCAGGTCCGCGCGCGCGAGATGGTCATCGAGGTGGAGCACCCGCACTTCGGCCGCATCCGCGAAGTGGCGAGTCCCATCCGCACCGAAGGCGAGATCCGTCGGCCCGCGCCTGCCCCTTCCCTGGGGGAGCACACCGAGGCTATCCTGAGCGGCGTCCTGGGGTACGGGAGCCAAACCATCGCCCGCCTCCGGTCAGAGGGAGCGATCGGTAAATGAGCGACGGAGCGATGACGGCGTGATCCGCAGGCTCGGCCCCTATGCGGCGGAGACTGCCCCCGACGTCGAGGAGGCGGAGGAGGTCGACGTCGCCCTCGCCCCCCCCTGGATCACCATCTTGCACAACTGCGACTGCCACACCTTCGAGGACGTGGTGAAGCAGCTCATCAAGGCCATCGCCTGCTCCGAGGATCGCGCCTGGGAGATCGCCTGGGAGGTGCACAACACGGGCAAGGCCGTGGTCAAGGTGGGTCCGGAGACCGAATGCGTCCGGGTCGGCAACATCCTGGCCGCCACGGGGTTGATCGTCACCGTCACGCAGTCCTAGTCCCACCCATCCGCTTTCCGTCGTTCCCGCTTCCCTTTTTCGTCGGCGGACACTCTGTCACCGTGCGAACAGGTGCGCTAGCTTCCTGAATTTCTGCGTTTGTGACGCGGCGCGCTCGTGGCACCGCCCTTGCTCTCTCCACGGGCAGGAACATAGCGACAGAGATCGAAACAAGGAGATCGGGGATGACGCGGGCACCGTGGTACGCGAGACGGGAATTTTGGATTCTGATGGGAACGCTCTTCGTGCCGTTCTTCTGGATCTTGCCGCTCAGCCGCGCGGCGTATGCGCGGGCTGCCATCCGTCGGGAGCGTCGCTTCTAATCCCGCCACTCATCCCACGGGCCCCTGGCGGGCACCGGGTGCCGCAGCCTCGGCCTGCGGCCCCACCTACGGTGTGCGGGGCTCACTTACACCGGTCGCCGGCACGGCGGCGACCGGATTCTTTTTGGCAGGAATCGGCGGAAGCGATCAGCCCTCCCGGGCGGGGGGCCCGCTCACCAGAGTCCAGTCGTCGACGCCCGGGACGTCGGGAGCGGTAGACGAGGACGTAGTGAGCGTGCGGCCCTTGCTGGGAGAAAACCACACCCATTCCGGCTCTCCCTGACCAAGCGCCTCAGCGGCCTCGCCCATCTCGGGGCCCGACTCGCCGGTCTCCTTCCGCTCGGCCTTGCGCGCCTTCTTGGCTTCCTGCTTCGCCTTGCGCGCATCTTCCTTGCGGCGCCGATCGCCGCGGTACATTCCAGGGCGTCCCGCCATCGAATCCCCCTTGGTGGCTCCTCGCGACGAAGCGTGGGTGCGACGGCACTCTCGCCGTTCATGATAACCGGGGGCGCGGCGCCGCCCGCGAACATTTCTGGATTCGGCGCGTGCCTACATGACAGGCCCGATGATCCAGGGCGCGAATTCCTCTTCGCCCACGCCGGAGAGCTCGCTCCTCGAGCGCTTTCCCGACGCCACCGCCACGATCTCCTCGAAGATCTGTCGCCCCACCTCGGCCAGCGGCGTGCCCTCGAGGATGACTCCGCAATTGATGTCCATGTCCTCCTGCATGTGGCGGTACATGAGCGAGTTGGTGGCGAGCTTGATGGAGGGCACGGGCTTGCAGCCGAAGACGGAGCCGCGGCCCGTGGTGAAGCAGATCATGTTGCAGCCGCCCGCCACCAGACCGGTGATGGACACGGGGTCGTGCCCTGGGGTGTCCATGAAGACGAAGCCGCGCGTGCTGATGGGCTCCCCGTAGAGGAACACATCCCGCATGGGAGTGGTGCCTCCCTTGGTGACGCCACCCAGCGACTTCTCGAAGACGGTGGTGATGCCGCCCGCCTTGTTGCCGGGTGCGGGATTGTTGTCCATGCGCTCGATCCCGCGGCAGTACCACTCCCACCACTTGTAGCGATCGATGAGCTTCTTGGCCACCGCCTCGCTGACCGCGCGCCGGATGAGCAGGTGCTCGGCGCCGTAGATCTCCGGTGTCTCCGCGAGCACGCCCGTGCCGCCGTAGCGCACGAGCTCGTCCACCGCCCAGCCCAGCGCGGGATTGGCGGTGATACCCGAGTTGCTGTCGGAGCCGCCGCAGTTGGTGGCGAGCATGATCTCGGACACCGGCTGCTTCGAGCGGCGCGCCGCGTCCGCGAAGGGCAGGAGCTTGGCCACCTCGGCCGCCGCCCGGTCCACCGTCTTCCGGATCCCGCCCGCTTCCTGGATGTTGATGACCATGGGCTTGCGCTCGGGATGGCCGGGGGCGGCCATGCGCTGCTTGTCCACCATGACCGCGGCCTGGTTCACCTCGCAGCCGAGGCCGACCAGAATGTAGGCGGCCACGTTGGGGTGCTTGGCGTAGCCAGCCAGCACGCGCTGGAGAGCCATGTGGTCCTCGCCGAAGAGCTCGGTGCCACACCCCGACTTATGGGTGATGGCGAGCACCCCGTCGATGTTGGGGTGGTCACGGGTGACGTCGCGGAACTTATCCTTGACGAACTGGCTCACGCTGGCCGAGCAGTTGACCCCGGAGATGATGGCGACGTAGTTGCGTGTGCCCACGCGCCCGTCGTCGCGGAGGTAGCCGTCGAAGTAGCGCATCTCCTCGGGCGGGTAGAAGTCCACCGGGCGCACATCGGTGCCGACCTCGTACTCGCGCTGCAGGTCGCCCACCGCGAGGTTCTGGGTGTGGACGTGATCCCCCACCGCGATGTCACTGGTGGCGAAGCCGATCACCTGCCCGTAGCGCCGAACCTCCTCGCCCGTGCGCCGAGCGTGCCGTGCCACCTTGTGTCCGGGGCGGATGTCCTGCCGGACCTCGATGCGGCCGCCCGCGTCCTCCAGCACGGTGCCCGCGGGAATCTCCTTCTTGGCGATGGCCACGTCGTCCCGTGGGTTGAGGACGAGGGCGACATCGGTAACGGCACGGGTATCCATGAAAGCTCCTCCTGTCCGGCGTGTATGCGGGGCAATCTACAGGCCGCCCGCACACTTTGCAAATCGCGCTCAATTTCCTCTCCCTTCACGAGTCTCTTCCGCTGACCATTGACCTCCGAAGCTTGGGCAGTCATAGTCAGCCGCGAGCGCCATGATGTCCTTGCCGAAGACCCCGTATGCGAAGAGCGGCGACCTCCACATCGCCTACCCGGTGACGGGCCAAGGCCCCTTGGACCTCGTGCTCGTCCCCGGGCGCCGCTTCGGGGACCGCGGCGCCCACACCATCAAAGGTGTACCGGAACAGTGGCACCTCTACGCCGTCGCTCCCGCGGCGTGATGCCATTCGCTTCGACCCGGAACCTCCCGCATCCGCCCTGGCGGGTCGCGCTTTTGGGCTTGCTCCTAGCCTCCTGTGCCAGCCACGCGTCTTCCCCCGTCGAGGGCAGTGCGGCTGGCGATCGAGCGGCCGATGGGCGAACGTGTGCCACGATCCGCTCCGCCCTTCGCTCCCGAGATCCGGGCGCACTGTCGGTTCTTCACGTGCTCTGTCGTGACGGGCTCGTGATCATCGCCGGCGCATTGCCCTCAGACTACGTGCTCGCGCCGTTGGCCGTGCACATCGCCCGCACGACACGAGGTGTGAGGCGGGTCGAGACGTACTTCACTCCGAGACCGGCCGCGGACACGGGCGACAGCGCGCTCACCGAGAAGATTCGGGGCGCGCTGGCCCGAGAGGGCACAGCGGGCGTGGTGGGAACGGATGTAGCTGTGGTGGCAGGCACGGCAGTGCTGGTGGGCACGGCGGACGACGAGGCTCACGCCGATCATCTCGTGGCCAGCGCAGGAGCGGTCGACGGCATAAAGAGCGTGAAGTCCTTCATACAGCTCAGGCCGTAGCGTCAGCGATGGAGCACAGTTCACCCACAACAGGAGAGACCCATGAAGAAGAAGATCACTAGTCCAAACGTTGCAGACCCGCCGCCGCAGACCTGGTCGAATTGCCTGGTGGTGGGCAACCAGGTCTACGTCGCCGGCATGGTGGCGCGCGGGTCGGAGGGCGCGGTCGGCGGCGACAGCATGTATGGGCAGGCCCAGGCCATTTTCGCCAAGATCAAACACCTCATGGAAGCCGCCGGCGGCACCATGAACGACATTGTGAAGGTGGTGATCTTCGTCACGGACATCAAGCGGCGTGAGGAAGTGTGGAAGGCGCGGAGGGAAGTGTTCACGGGGGACTTTCCCGTGTCGACGCTGGTGGAGGTGAAGGCGCTCGCGGCGCCGGAGTTCCTCGTCGAGATCGAGGCCGTGGGAATTCTGGGTGCGGGGAAGGCGTAGACGGTTCGCGTCACGCCCCCTCACCCGGCCCTCTCCCCCGAAGGGGGAGAGGGTTGAGTGGTTGAGACTTATCTGGAGCGGAGCTTGCGTGCGGCCTCGGCGCGCATCTGCTGCATCGCGCGGGTTTCCTGGTCGGAATAGCGTTCTTCCTGCCAGGGGTCGGCACGCATGTGATAGCCGTTGACCTCCCAGAAGCCGGGCGGGTTCACGTCGAGGAACTCGAAGCCGCGAAGCCACTTGGCGCTCTTCCAGAAGTAGAGCTTGGGCACCACGAGGCGCAGCGGCCCGCCGTGATCGGGCGCGAGCGGCTGGCCGTCGTGGGAGAGGGCGAGGATGACGTCGTCGTCCACGAGATCGGTCAGTGCCAGGTTCGTCGTGTAGCCGGGGTCGGCGTGGATCATGACGAACTTCGCCTCAGGCTTGAGGCGGACACGCTGCATGATCTCGCGGATGGGCACGCCTTCGAAGCGATTGTCGAGGCGTGACCAGCGCGTCACGCAGTGGATGTCGCAGAAGACCTCGCTTCGCGGCAAGGCGAGGAACTCCTCCCAGGTCCACGAGACCTCCTCTTCCACGAGCCCAAAGCAGCGGAAGGTCCAGGTCTTCGGGTTGAACTTCGGCGTGAGGCCGTAGGTCAGCACGGGCCACTTCGTGGTCAGCACCTGGCCGGGCGGGGTGCGCTTGGCCAGCTCGTCGGCGTTGGCGGTCATGTCGTCTCCTCGTTTCGATTCCAGCTGACGGTCAGCGCCTAGCATCCCACACCTAGCCCGCGAAGCGGTAGCCCTGGCCGTGAGCGGTGAGGATGTAGACGGGATGCTCAGGGTCCTGCTCGAACTTCTGACGCAGGCGCAACACGTGGGTGTCCACCGTGCGCGTGGTCGGAAATTGCTCGTAGCCCCACACCTCGTCGAGCAGGCGGTCCCGAGTGATCACCTCACCGCGATGCTCCACGAAATAACGGAGGAGGTCGAACTCTTTGCGCGTCAGCCGCACCTCGTGCCCCGCGCGAAAGGCCTGGCGGCCGCGCAGATGAATCCGTGCATCGCCGAACGCGAACTCCTCGAACTTCTGCCGCGGCCCCGGCCGGCGCAGCACGGCGCGGATGCGGGCCAGGAGCTCGCGGAGACCGAAGGGCTTGGTCACGTAGTCGTCGGCGCCCAGCTCGAGCCCGCGCACGCGATCGACCTCCTCGCCACGCGCGGTCAGCATGATCACGGGAATATCGAGCCCCTTGGCGCGCAGCTCTCGACAGAAATCCCAGCCGCTCATGTCCGGCATCATGATGTCGAGGAGAACGAGGTCAGGCGCCTCGGACAGGGCGAGGGCGAGTCCGCGGCGGCCATCGGTCGCCGAGAGCGTCTGGTAGCCCTCGAAGCGAAGGTTGTCCTCGAGCCCTCGGACCATCTCCGGCTCGTCGTCCACGATCAGGATGCGCGGCATGCGTCTCCCATGACCTTCCGTCCCCTCCGCCGCCTCAGCCTAGTCCTCTCGCCCTGGGGGAGAGGGAGCGATGGGCAGGTAGAGGGAGAAGCGGCTCCCCTGACCTGGCCGGCTCTCGGCGCTCACCCGGCCTCCATGGGCCTCCGCGATGTGCTTGACCAGGGCGAGCCCCACCCCGCTCCCTCGGGTACCCTGGGTCTCACTTCGTCCGATGCGATAGAACTTCTCGAAGATTCGCTCGAGCTCACCCGCGGGTATCCCGATCCCCTCGTCGACGACCTCGATGACCACCCAGCTTCCCTCCCGGCGGGCGCTGAGGCCAAGTCGCCGGCGCTCCGTGGAGTACTTGAGCGCGTTATCGACGAGGTTGGCCAAGGCCTGCTTGATCGCCTCGGGGTCCATGAGGGCCTCGGGCAGGTCGGGCGCCACCGCCACGTCCAGCTTGAAGCCCCGCTGGGCGAGTGGATAGCGGAAGGCATCCAGGACCTCGTGGATGAGCGGCTCCACAGGGTGAGCGCCGATGTCGTAGCGCTGGCCGCTCCCCTCGATGCGCGAGAAGTCCAACACGTTGTCGATGAGCCGCGTCAGCCGCTCGCTCTCCCGCGTGATCACCGCGTAGTACTCGCGACGCGTCGCCTCGTCGGGGACACGGCCGAGCTGGAGCGTCTCCCCGAACATGCGGATGAGAGAGAGCGGTGTCTTCAGATCGTGGGAGACGTTGGCCACGAAGTCGGACTTGAGCCGCGCCATTTCCGTCTCGCGCTGAAGCAGCCGATAGGTCGCCACCAGCCCCAGGGCGATGACCACGAGGAGCAGGGCGAAGGCCGCGGTGAAGAGCATGGCCTGACGACGGACGTCGCCGCGGGAGGAGATGTCGGGCGGCTGATAGAGCGCCACCCGCCAGGTAGGCAGCGCCTCGCCGAAGGCCACCGTCAGTACGCGCGTGGTCCGCTCGATCGGCCGCGACACATAGAGGAGATCGCCCTGCGCGTCGAGCACGGCGAGCACGCTCGGCCCCTCCAGGCCGCCAAGCGTCTTGGCGAACACATCTCGCTTCACCGCCTCAACGCTGCGCCCGAGCACGGCCAGCACGGGACCCTCGGCGCCCGGTATGACAGCGGCCAGGACGACCTGATCGCCGACCAGCAGATGGCGCCGGCCGCCGCGGTCCCACAGCCCCTCCGGGATCTCCCGCACGAGCGACGGCGGGCTCGCGCCCTCGGGATAGAGGACGCGACCTTCGTGGTCGACGAGGGTGAGGCTCGCGAAGATGGGATTCCTGCGCTTCCAGGCTTCCAGGGCCTCCGGGCGCAGCGTCGGTTCCATGAGGAGGAGCTGGAGGCTCGAGAGGCACTCCTCCTCGGTCTTGAGGATGGCCATCTCCACCTTCTCGGCCGCCATGGTGACCATGTCACGGGACTGCTCCCGGAAGAGGAGCTCGGCCGAGGCCTGCCACTGGCGCAGCGAGACATAGCCGAGGACGGCGAGGACAACGGTGGCTGCCACGACCGCCCCGAAGGTGAAGAGGCGGGCTCGGCTCACTGCTCCGCGAGCAGCTTCCTGATCAACGCCTCGGTCTCCTCGTAGTTGCCCTCGCCGATGTGCGTGTAGCGGACGATGCCCTTTCTGTCGATGACGACGAGGGCGGGCCAGTAGCGGTTGCCGAAGCGATTCCAGATGGTGAAGTCGTTGTCCTGGACCACGGGATAAGCCACCTTGAGGTCCCGCGTCGCCTTCACGACTTTGTCATACGGCCGCTCCCAGGTGAACTCCGGCGCGTGGACCCCCACGATGGTGAGGCCGCCCTGTTCGTACTTCGCGTGCCAGTCCCGCAACTGCGGGATCACGTTCTTGCAGTTGTATCAGCCGAAGGTCCAGAACTCCACGGCGACCACGCGTCCGCGGAGCTTCTCGATGCTGAGCGGCTCGCTGTTGATCCACGGGCCCCCGGTGATCTCGGGGGCGGGCTGGCCCACCCGCGGGGCGACCGCCTGTCCCGCCGGGGGGATGGCCATCACCGCCGTCGCCGCCAGCGCTCCACCCACGCCCACCGCTATGAGCCATCGCCTGAGTATGTTCATGGCCATGAGCCTAACTCTCCTCCGTGGGGACGTGTCACACTCCTGTGAATTTTACCCGTGTCGAAGCCCGGATAGGGGTTGGTTCGCTCCCAGGCTCCCCCTATAATGAGAACGGCGGGTGGAGGGGCATGGGCCCTTCCGGAAGCACCGACGCCGATGAGCCACGCATGAACAGGAAAGGCATTGGATGAGCGATGACAGGAAGCTGGCGATGTTCATGGATTTCGAGAACATCGTCCGTGGGGTGAAGGAAGCGCAGTACAAGCAGTTCGAGATCAAGCTGGTGCTGGAACGGCTCGTGGAGAAGGGCAAGATCATGGTCAAGCGAGCCTACGCGGACTGGAACCGCTACGCCGAGTACAAGCGTCCCTTCCACGAGCACGCCATCGAGTTGATCGACGTTCCCCAGAGTCGGTACAGCGGCAAGAACTCTGCGGACATCCGCATGGTGGTGGATGCCATGGACCTCGCTTACGCGAAGCAGCACGTGGACAGCTTCGCCCTCGTCTCCGGGGACTCCGATTTCTCGCCGCTCGTGTCCAAGCTCCGGGAGAATGACCGCTACGTGATCGGGCTCGGGGTGAAGTCTTCTTCCTCGGAGCTCCTCGTGGGGAACTGCGACGAGTTCATCTTCTACGAGGATTTGATCCGGGAGTCGAAGAAGACGACCGCGCTCCGCGGGCTGCCCGAGAAGAAGATGGAGGCGATGCAGCAGCTCATCGAGGCGATCCAAGCCCTCCAGCGCGAGAACAAGGACACCCTCTGGGGCTCCATGGTGAAGCAGACCATGCAGCGGAAGAACCCCGCCTTCAACGAGTCCTACTACGGGTATTCGACCTTCTCGAAGCTCCTCGAGGAAGCGGCCAAGCAGCGCATCGTAACCTTGGAGCGCGACGCGCGGAGCGGCACGTATATCATCACGTCACTGGAAGAAAACAGAGCCGCGTAGGAACTCCTCCTCGGAATCCCTTGCCCCCCGGAGGGGCCGAGGGCCAGGGGGAGGGGGTTTACGGTCGCTTCGTGATCACCACGACCTTGCCGCTGTCGCTGATCAGCGCGGTCATGATCCAGCTCACGATGCTCACGACGATGGCGCCCAGGAAAGCCGCCCAGAATCCCGCCACGTAGAAGCCCTTGACGAGCGAGGCGACCAGCCAGAAGCAGAGGGCGTTGAGGACGAGCAGGAAGAATCCCAGGGTGACGAGGGTGATGGGCAGCGTGAGGATGATCAACACGGGCCGGACCACCGCGTTCACCAGGCCGAGGAGCAGCCCGCCCACCAGGGCGGGGACCAGCCCCTCCACGTGGATTCCCGGCAGGATCGAGGCCGCAAGCATGATGGCGAGCGCGTTCACGAGCACGCGAATCAGAAAGCCCATCGTCGCCTCCGTTTCCTGAACGGGGAGAGGCCCGTCGTATACTGACAGCGCCGTGCCGAGATCTCATTATATGCGCCTGCGGTTGGCCCTTCTGCTCGTCCCCTGGCTATGGGGCGCCGCGTGGGCGGCCGACGCCCCTCCCCTCACCATCGATCCCGCCCTCGCCCGTGGACCCGCGGATGCTCCCGTGGTCATCATCGAATTCGCGGACTTCGAGTGCCCGTCCTGCAAGCGCGCCCGTGGGCCCCTGGACGAGGTCCTACGCGAGTTCGACGGCAAGATCCGTCACGTCCACAAGGACTTCCCCGTGCCCACGCACAAGGGCGCCTTCCCCGCCGCGGAGGCGGCGCGCTGCGCGGCGGCCCAGGGCGCGTTCTGGCCCTACCACGATCTCCTCTTTCTCTCCGTGCCGGACTTCTCGCGCGACGATCTGGTGGGCTATGCCGGGCGCTTGAGCCTCGACCGCACGCTCTTCGCCACCTGTCTCGACACGCATCAGTTCCGCAAGGAGATCGAGGCTGACGTGAAGGAAGGCCGAGCCCTCAAGTTGCCCGGCACGCCCACCTTTCTCGTGAACGGCCGGCCTCTCGTGGGCGCACAGCCCGTGGAGGCATTCCGCGAGGCCATCCGCGACGCGCTCAAGAGCACGAGCGCTCCCTAGCCCGCAGAGGAGATCGAGATCGTTATGACCAGCGCGCCCGTGAGCTTCTTCGCCGACATCGAGAAGGCCCCGTGGGTCGAGCGACGCCCCGGCATCTTCTGGAAGACGCTGTGGGAGGACGCGGACGGAAGACACAAGGCCGTGCTCATGCGGTACTCGCCTGGCTCCACGGTGCCGCGCCATCGCCATCTCGGCGACGAGCAGATCTGGGTACTCGAGGGCTCCGTGGCCGACGATGCGGGGGTGTGCCGCGCCGGCAACTATGCGCGGCGGCCCCCCGGATGCGTGCACACGGTGACAAGCGCGGACGGTGCGCTCGTCTTCGCGGTGATTTCCGGACCCACGGAAGCGGTGTAGCATTCGAAAAATTCTTGCGGCGTCTTTTCGTCTTCGGTAAGGTGGGCGGCGGCTCGTCTGGCCCGCGAAAGCGTTGCGTGGCAAGAGCAGCCGCGAATCCAGTGAGGCGCTGATCATGACGACTGAGCAGTTCTGGCTGTCCATCGGATTCCTGGGGCAGGGCTTCTTCTTCAGCCGCTTCCTCGTGCAATGGATCGCCTCCGAGCGCAGGAGGGAGAGCGTCATTCCCATCTCCTTCTGGTTCTTCTCCATCGGTGGCGGCTCCGTTCTGCTCATCTACGCAATTCACCGCGGCGACCCCGTGTTCATCCTGGGGCAGGGCGCCGGTCTCTTCGTCTACCTTCGCAACCTCTATCTCATCCGGCGCAAGCAGCGCCTGCTCGCCGAGGCCGGGGCGTAGTCGCCTCCGGCGAAAGGACATCGATCCCATGAGCCCGGCCAACGCCGATCCGATCAAGTGGGCCATCCCCCAGACCCGGGAGATCCTGATGATCCCGGGTCCCACGGAGCTGCCCTTCCCCGTCATCCAGACCCTGAACCAGCCGCCCATCATCCACTACGACCGGAACTTCGACCTCGACGTGCTGGAGCCCGTGAATCTCGCCCTCAAAAAGGTGTTCCAGACCACGGACGGCGAGATCATCACCATGCCTGGCTCCGGCAAGACCGCGCTGGAGTCGAGCGCGCTCTCCATGGTGGAGCCAGGCGATCGCGTGCTCGTCATCGTCACCGGCCGCTTCGGCATCCTCATGCGAGAGGTGATGGAGCGCATCGGCGCCGACGTCACGGAATTCAGCGTGGAGTTCGGCCAGCCCATCGATCTCGCCAAGCTCGAGAAGGAGATCGGTCGCGTCAAGCCCAAGATCGTGACCATGGTCCACAACGAGACCTCCACGGGCACCACCTATCCGGCCAGGGAAGTGGGCAAGATCGTCAAGGGCCACGGCGCCCTCTTCCTCCTCGACACCGTTTCCTCCCTCGCCGGCATCGATGTGCGCACCGACGAGTGGGGCGTAGACCTGAACATGACCGGCTCGCAGAAGTGCCTGGCCGCGCCCCTCGGCATGGCCATCATCGGGGTGACGCCGCCCGGGTGGGAGGCGATGGAGCGGCGCAAGCAGAAGGCTTCGTCGTGGGTCTACGACCTCCTGCGCTGGCGCGATTCGTGGATCCCCGCCTCGCGAGGCGGCAAGGTCCCGGACGGCGCCCCGCGCTCCCAGCCCATCTCCATGCCGAGCCACCTCACCCAGGCTCTCGGCACCGCGGTGCGGCTGGTCCTCGAGGAAGGGCTCGTGGCGCGTTTCCGGAGACATGCCGTCGCCGCCCGCGCCTTCCGGGCCGGGCTCGACGCCATGCGCCTCGAGATGTTCGCGGACACGTCGATCCTCTCGGACACCGTGTCCTGCATCAAGACGCCGCTCGGCATCGACCCCGCCTCCGTGGTGAAGCACATGCGAGAGCACTACGGCATTCTCATCGGCACCGGCCTCGACAAGATGCGCACGAGCACGCTGCGCGTGGGGCACATGGGCATCACCGCGAGTCCGCTCTACATCCTGCCCACGCTCTCCGCGCTCGAGATGACCTTGCGGGATCTCGGCTATAAGTGCGAGGCGGGCGCGGGAGTGTCGGCGGCCCAGGCCATCTTCTCCGCCGCCCAGGAATGATCTCGGTCCCCGACGACTTTCCGTCGGTCTTCGAGGGCACTCCTGCCCACGAGCGGGCGAAAAAGCTCGGTGACGTCGTCGTCTTCACCGAGCGCGGCGCCGATCAAGAGCAGGAGCTGATCCGGCGCATCGGCCGCGCCACCGTCGCCATCAATATCCGCGCGCACGCCCGCTTCGCCGACGGCGTGTTCGCGGCCTGCCCCACCCTCAAGATGGTGTCCATCTGGGGCACGGGCACCGACAATTTCGATCTGCACGCCGCCGGCATGCGCGGCGTAACCATCTGCAATACTCCCGGCGTCAATGCCTTCGCGGTGGCTGAGCATGCCCTGACCCTCATGCTCGCGGTGGGAAGAAAGATCGCCGTCCTCGATGCCGAGATGCGGAAGAACAAATGGCCGCGCGAGCTCCTCACGCAGATGCTCGGCAAGACCTTGGGTGTCTTCGGGATGGGGGCGATCGGGGCGCGCGTGGCCGCCCTGGGCAAGGCCATCGGCATGGAGGTGCTGGGCTGGTCGGCCACCGGCGATCCCGCGCGTATTCGCGCGGCCGGGGCCACTCCCGCCACCAAGGAGGAGATCCTCGCCCGTGCCGACGTCATCAGCCTCAACATGCGGCTCGGTTCGGAGACCCGCGGCTTCCTCGGGCGGAAGGAGCTGGCCCAGATGAAGCCGACGGCCATCCTGATCAACACGGGGCGGGGGGCGCTGGTGGAGAAGGAGGCCCTCATCACGGCCCTCGCCGAGCGGAAGATCATGGGCGCCGGCCTCGACGTGTTCCATCAGGAACCGCTGGGCCCCGACGATCCGATCCTCGCCCTGCCCAACGTCATCCTCTCGCCGCACAACGCGGGCCAGACTCCCGAGGTCATTCGCGACGGGCTCCTGCGCGCCGTGGAGAACGTGGAGCATTTCCTCCAGGGCAAACCGCGGGACGTGGTCGTCGCCCCCCTCCGCTGAATTCCACGCCGCCTCGCGCGCGGGCCTCTTCGGTGCCAAGATGTGGCCCCGGGAGTCACCCCGACTCCCCAGACCGCTCACCCTCAGCGCGAGGAGGTTCCCATGTCCAAGGTGCTCAAATGCGGTGACCTGATGCCGGGATGCAACTTCGTCGCCGAAGGCAAGGACGTCGCGGAAGTAATGGCCAAGGGCGCGGAGCACGCCAAGACGGCGCACGGCATGACCTCGATTCCACCCGACCTCGCCGCGAAGGTCCAGGCGGCCATCAAGGACAAGTAAGCGGCTGCTCCACCCCTCACCCTGCCCTCTCCCCTCCTGAAGAGGAGGGGAGAGGGAAAGAGCACTTCCTGCCTGGGAAGGTTCCGCTTCGAGCGCCGGCTTCGCCGGCGCAGGCTGACCTGGGGGGAGGTTCGGAAGGGGGGCGAAGCCTCCCTCCGAGTCACAACATGGAGCGGATCGCCGCCATGATATCGTCCCTCGACGGAATCGTGGCCACCTCGAGCTTGTCGTTGTAGGGCATGGGCACGTTGCGCGCGCCCACCCGGGCGATCGGCGCATCGAGCAGGTCGAGACCCTTCTCGCTGACCATGGCCGCGATCTCCGCGCCGAAGCCGCCGCGCTTCACCGCCTCGTGCACGACCACGAGACGATTCGTCTTGCCCACGGAATTGAGAATGGCTTCCTCGTCGAGGGGCACCAGGGTGCGCGGATCGATGACCTCCACCGAGACGCCTTCCTTCTCGAGGTCGCCCGCCACCTGGAGCGCGCGCTGCACCATCATCTGGGTCGCCACCACCGTCACGTCGGTGCCCGCGCGCTTGACGTCGGCCTTGCCGAGCGGGATCACGTAGTCGCCGTCGGGCACCTCGCCCTTGGTCGGATAGAGCATCTTGTGCTCGAGGAAGATCACGGGATTGTCGTCGCGGATGGCCGCGGCGAGAAGGCCCTTGGCGTCGTAGGGCGTCGACGGCGCCACCACCACGAGCCCCGGGACGTGGGCGAACCATGCCTCCAGACTCTGCGAGTGCTGGGCGGCGAGCCGAATGCCCCCGCCTTGCGGCCCGCGGATCACCAGGGGCACGGTGGCGCGCCCACCGAGCATGTACCGGATCTTCGCTGCCTGATTCACGATCTGATCCATGGTCATGGCGATGAAATCCCAGATCTGGATCTCCACGATGGGACGCATGCCCGCCACCGCCGCTCCCACCCCCATGCCCACGAAGGACGGCTCGGAGATGGGGGTGTCGCGTACGCGCTCCTCGCCGAAGCGGTCGCGCAGGCCCTTCGAGACCTGGAAGATGCCGCCGATGAGCCCCACGTCCTCGCCCATGAGGAACACGCGCTCATCCCGCGCCATCTCGCCGTGGAGCGCGGCGTTGAGCGCCTCCGCGAAGGTCTGCTCCTGGCCGGCGCGGCTTGCCGGCTCCGCCACCTTGGCGTGAGAGGCGTAGACGGCGGCCTCCATCGCCTCCACGGTCGGCTCGGGACTCTCGATGCCATACGCGACGGCCGCTTCCAGCTCGCCCTCTACGCGCTGGCGCAATTCCTTGAGCTCGAGCTCGCTCGCGCCCATCCCCATGAGGTGGCGCTCCACGCGCGCCACCGGGTCCTTCTCCATCCACTCGAGCTCTTCCTGCTTGGTCCGGTACTCGGGGAGATTGGCGCGCATGCTGTGCCCGCCCCAGCGGTAGGTCACCGCCTCGACGCAGCTCGGTCCTTCACCACGCCGCGCCCGCGCCACCGCCTCCCCCACTGCCTCGTGCACGGCGACCAGGTCGTTGCCGTCCACGCGGGCGGCGGGGATTCCGTAGGCGCGGGCGCGGGCGGTGACACCCTCCCCCGCCGTGGTGCGCGACTGATCGGTACTGAGCGCGTACTTGTTGTTCTCGCACACGAAGATGAACGGCAGCTTCCACACCGCGGCCAGGTTCATGGTCTCGTGCACCACGCCCTGATTCGCCCCGCCATCGCCGAAGAAGGAGATGACCACGCGGTCGGCCCTGCGCAGCTTGTTGGCCAGCGCGGCCCCGGCTCCGATGGGTACCCCGGCGGCCACGATGCCATTGGCTCCCAGCATGTTGAGGTCGAGGGCGGCGATGTGCATGGAGCCGCCGAGGCCCCGGCAGTAGCCGTCCTCGCGCCCCATGAGCTCCGCCATCATGAGATCGAGGCGCGCGCCCTTGGCGATGCAGTGGCCGTGGCCCCGGTGGTTGCTGATCACGGAATCGTCCTTGGTCAGATGGGCGCAGGCCGCGGTGGCCACTGCCTCCTGGCCCACGTAGCTGTGAGCCGTGCCCTTGACGTGGCCGGCGTTGAACAGCTCCACCGTGCGCTCGTCGAAACGGCGGATGCGGAGCATGGTCTGATACAGCGATTCGAGGGACTGGCGGCTCAAGGGCATGGCTCTGCCTCCCGAAGA
>DATGCY010000035.1:0-2823 GCA_035311385.1 Candidatus Methylomirabilota bacterium | reverse complement strand
CCTGCGTGCCTCTTTGAGTGCTGGCGGAGCGTCGCAAGAGTCAAGCCGGAAAGACGACGCCCGATGCTCCCAGGGCCCACCGTAAGGACATCTACCGGATTGACCGCTCGCAGCTCTTGAGACTAGAGTCCCCGATCTGTGATCCTCACGCGGCGTCGTGCCGGTGAAGGCTCCTCAATACGGGGTCAGTAGCGACAGCAAGTCCCGCCACACCTCGGAGGTCGGCGACGCGGCCGCGTTGAGGCGGTCGCGCAGGGTGCCGTAGCGGCGCTGCAGCTCAGCGACGTCCCGCGGAAAGTTCTGGTAGTAGGCCGGGCTCACCCCGAGGCGGGCCGAGAGTGCGGCGGCCTTCGCCCGATCGTCGCCGGTCAGCGCGACCACCGCCAGGTACCGTGCGAACTGGTCCATGAACCAGAGGTCGAGCGGGGCGAACGCCCCGGCCGTGGGCGGGTCGAGGCGTTCGTCGGTGACGAAGACCATGTACTTCTGGCCGAGCGTGAAGGCCTGGGCACCCAGGCCCATCAGCGAGCGGAGCGTGTCCCCGACTGCCGTCTCACCGCCCGTGAACGCCCCGCCTGAGGTGGCCCAAGCGGAGGCGGACGCGCCGCCAAGGAACTCGCCGGTGGTCTGTTCGAAGAACCGGCGCACGTGGTAGGGCGATCCCTGGGCCATCGTGGATGTGCCGACCACGAGCACACGAGCGTTGCGGAGCAGCGCGCGGGCCTTGTCAGCGTTCGCCACCGACGGAAAAGCCTCGTAGATGGTCGCCCTGAGCGGGAGGCTCTCGTCGCGGATCACCTGCTGGAGCAAGAGGTAAATGCCGAAGCCGGCCCGCATCGAGTCGTGGCGCGAAGAGTAGGGGCTCGGCCCGAAGCAGAGCAGCCGGATCTCCGCCGCTCCGCCTGCGTCCCCGCGCGCCGCGGTGGGACCACCGCTGGCGATCCCCATCACCAAGCACAGGCTCACGAACACCGCGCGTGACGTCGAGACTCTCATCGCAATTTCCCTCCGGCTGCGCAACGTCGCCTGCACCGTGGGCGTAGACCAAAGTGACGAGATCGTCATCCCGCCCGACAAGAGCCAGTTGAGCCTGCACGTAGAGGCCACCACCAACGTCGTGCGCGACGCGGACCTGAAAGTCTCCGACGTCGATGGCAGCTTCACCGCGGGCACAGTGCCCCGCGCTGATCGGGCGCGGGATCAACTCTAGCACCCTTCCGGCGGCGTTCGTCTCGCCCGCGGGCTTCATTGATGTGACGGAGTCCGCCAGACTCGGGCACCGGCCGGCCTCGGGAGCCGCTGCCGCAGTGCACATTGGCGGCGGCCTTCCCGAGTCCCGCGAGCTGGCTCGGGTGAGCGGCCTGCTAGAGGGGACACATCACCGCCGTCAGCAGCCCACGGATCGTGTCACATCGGCGTCATCGTCGCCAATGCTCCAAAAACTCCGGTGGCTCGAACACCCGGTCGCACGTGAGTAAGATGAATGCATGAGTCGATCAACCGGCGAGATCGTTCGTGAGGGGACCCCTTCTCGATGAGGAGGATTGATCACATGACAGCCCACAAGGTGGTGAAGCACGACCAGTGGCTCGCGGCACGGAAGAAGCACCTGGCAAAGGAGAAGGAATTCACCCGGATGCGCGACCAGCTGAGTCGGGAGCGGCGCGATCTGCCCTGGGAGCTCGTCGAAAAGCAATACACCTTCGAGGGCGAGCACGGGAGGCAGACACTCGGCGACCTCTTCGAGGGACGAGGCCAGCTCGTGGTCTATCACGCGATGTTCAACCCCGACACGGCAGGGTCCCAGACGCCATGGACGGCGGACGCACCCTGCTACGTCTGCTCGTTCTGGATGGACAACTTCAACGGAATCACCGTCCACCTGAATCACCGCGACATCACGATGGCCGCCGTCTCACGAGCTCCCTACCCGAAGCTTGCCGCCTACAAGAAGAGGATGGGCTGGAGCTTTCCGTGGCTGTCATCGTTCGGCAGCGACTTCAACTTCGACTATCGCGTCTCCTTCACCGATGAGGAATTGAAGGCCCAGAAGGTCGACTACAACTACCGGCTCAACCCGTGGGCGATCACCGAGGCACCCGGCATCAGTGTGTTCCTGAAGGACGGCGGACAGATCTACCACACGTACTCCACCTATGAGCGTGGGCTCGATATGTTGAACGTCGCCTACCACTACATGGATCTCGTACCGAAGGGCCGCGATGAGGGTGACGGAGGCGCGACCACGTGGGTCCGCCGTCGCGACGAGTATCCAGACTGATGGACGGGGGCCGACTCTTTTTGGCGATCGGGCTGGTCAGGCAGGCGAGGCCGGGCGGATTCTGTCCAGCGTGCCGGGTGCTGATGGGGGCCGTCGACGCCAGGCAGGAACTGGCCAAGCCCATGGTGGCCACACTGGTTGTCCTCGCCGTCGCGGGTCTCGCCTGGGCGGCCATGGTCCGGCACTCGCGCTCCATGGCAGGAATGGACGGAATGGACATGGGCCTCGGCCCGATCGGGTCTTTCGCCGCGACCTGGCTCGTAATGATGGCGGCGATGATGTTGCCCTCTGCGGTGCCGGTGGTCCTCGAGTTCGCCCGAAGGGCGGAACGGCGACGGCGATGGCCGCTTGCCACTGGAGTGCTTGCCATCACATACCTCGGTGTGTGGCTGGTGTTCGGTGTGGTGTGCTACGCCATCTACACTGCGCTGAGAATGCCGTGGCCCAGGCAGCCAATTGTGGTTGGACTGGCTCTGGCTCTGGCCGGCGTCTACTCCCTGAGCCCGATCAAACGGGCGAGCCAGGTGCGCTGCCGGGAGTTG
>DATGCY010000034.1:0-2006 GCA_035311385.1 Candidatus Methylomirabilota bacterium | reverse complement strand
CCGACTGGTCGGAACTCCAGCCTCTCAGAACCGACGGCGCGACACTCGGAGTGGGCAAGCAGACCGCCTCCCCGCTCGACGTCTGGCGCCCGGTGATCACCGACCGGCGTCCGCTGGTCTCGAACGTGCTGCCCGATCCCGAGACGGGAACTCAGTCCGTGTACGCCGGCGTCCCCGTGGTGAGGCAGGGAAAGGTCACGCATGTTCTGATCGCCAAGCTCGATCTGAAGTGGTACGACCGCCTCCTCACGAGGCAGGGCCTTCCCAAGGGCGGAGTGGCAGGACTCTTCGATCACGACTTCAGATTCGTGGCGCGCAGCGTGGAAGGGAGCGAGCGCCGGGGCAGCAGCCCCAGCGAGGCGCTCGTGGGGGACATGAAGCAGAAGCGGGAAGGTATCGGCCGATACACCAACCTCAACGGAATACCCGTCTACACCGCCTGGACCTTCAGCCGCCACGGCTGGGGGGTCGCGATCGCCACGCCGGCGGCGCCCATCGAGGATCCCTTCTGGAAGCACCTGGTGGTGTTCGCCTGCCTGTGGGCGGGGGCGGTGGTCCTGGCCATCCTGTATGCCTTCTCCAAGGCGCGCCTGATCACCGCGTCGCTGGAGTCGCTCGAGGGCCAGGCGCGACATCTCGCGGCGGGTCATCGGATCGCCGACCTGCCGGCTTCCCGGGTGACCGAGATCGATCGTGCGGTGGGCGCGCTCGAGGATGCGAGCGTGCTCCTCCAGTCGGCCACCCAGGAGCGGGTCCGGTCACTCCACAGTGAGCGTGAGGCGCGGGCGGCCGCGGAGACGGCGAACCGGGCAAAGGACGAGTTCCTCGCCATGCTGGGTCACGAGTTGCGTAACCCGCTCGCCGCCATCTCGAACTCCGTGCCGGTGCTCACCGCTGCGCATCGCACACGAGAGCAACTCGACTTCGTGGCGGGCGTGATCTCCCGTCAGACCCGCCACCTCACTCACCTCATCGACGATCTCCTCAACGTCGGACGGGCCGTCGCGGGCAAGATCACCTTGGCCCGGGCTCCCCTCGATCTGGGGGCGTGCGTGCGCGGCGTATCCACGACGCTGCAAGCCACGGGGCGCTTTGTGGATCGGCAGCTCGACCTCGATCTGGAGCCGGTCTGGATATCCGGGGATATCACCCGCATCGAGCAGATCGCCACCAATCTGCTCGTCAATGCCACTACCTTTACCTCGGCAGGCGGGCGCATTCGCGTGCGAGTGTCTGCGGAGGGGGACGCGGCCGTGCTGGAGGTGAGCGACGATGGCCGCGGCATCGCCGGAGAGCATCTCCCCCACGTCTTCGACGTCTTCTTCCAGGCTGACTCGCCGGAGACACGCGCCACGGGAGGGCTGGGCATCGGGCTCACCATGGTGCAGCGGCTCGCACGGCTGCACGACGCCGAGGTGACGGCGCAGAGCGCGGGGCTCGGCCGGGGCGCGAGGTTCATCGTGCGCTTCCCACGCATTCCCGAGCCGGCGCCCACCGGCCCATCCCCCGTAGCGGAGTCGCCACTCGCGCCGAGGGCCATCCTGGTCGTGGAGGACAACGCCGATGCGCGCGAGAGCCTTCAGATTGCTCTCGAGCTCCAGGGGCATCGGGTCGTGTCCGCGGCCGATGGCCGAGCCGCCCTCGACCTCGTGCGAATCCACCATCCGAGCGTGGCGTTGCTCGACATCGGACTGCCGGGCATGGACGGCTACGAGCTCGCGCGACGGCTGCGTGCGCTATTCGGACCCCAGATCCTCCTCATCGCCCTCACCGGCTACGGCATGGAGACGGATGCGCGAAAGGCGAGGGAGGCTGGCTTCGATCAGCATCTGACCAAGCCGGTGGACGTGGACAAGCTTACCCAAGTGATGGAAGCGGCTGGCCGTTCGCCCCAGGCCATCGGCTCCGACTAGCACACGCGATTACGACAAGCTAGACAGGCGGCATCGGCCTGGGCTCCGGGGTGGGCGAGGGCTCCGGAGTCGGTGGAATCGGGAAGGGCGGAT
>DATGCY010000033.1:0-3670 GCA_035311385.1 Candidatus Methylomirabilota bacterium | reverse complement strand
GTAGTCGCGGCTAGGACGTGCCCTCGGCGAGGAACATCTCTCGCAGCTTGGCCTTCTGCACCTTGTCGCCGTGGGGGCCGTGGGTGCGCGGCACGTCGTCCACCACGCGCACGTGGCGGGGCACCTTGTAGGAGGCGATCTTGCCCTTGCAATAGGCGACAATGTCCGCCTCGGTCACGGACTCCCCGGGCTTGGGAATGACGTAGGCCACGGCGGCCTCGTTCATCTTCGGGTCCGGCACGCCGATCACAAAGGCCTGCGACACTTTCGGATACGTCATGATGTAGGCCTCGATCTCCGCGGGCGCCACCATGAAGTGGCTGATGCGCAGCACCTCGCGCAGCCGCCCCTTGAAGAACGTGCGTCCCTCCGCGTCGCGCACGCCCAGGTCGCCGGTCTTGAACCAGCCGTCGGCCGTAAAGGCCTCGGCCGTCTCCTCGGGCTTCTTGTAGTAGCCGCGCGAGACGAGAGGGCCGCGGAACCAGAGCTCGCCTGGCCGGTCCACGGTCATGTCTTGTCCCGTCGCGGAATCGACCACGCGAACCTCGAGCCCCTCAGGAGCCCAAGCCCCCGATTGCGCGCGCGACTCGGGGCTCTCGTCGAGGGCGTGGAGCATGGAGAGCGCGTTGAGCTCCGTCATGCCGTAGGGCTGATAGGCCTGGGGGACACCCAGCGTGTGCAGGATGTCGTCGAACAGGCCGTCGCGCCCGCCGCCCGTGAACCCGAAGCCGCCCGTGCGCAGGGTGCCCCGCTTGCGGCGGGCGAGGTCGGGATGGTCGAGGACGCCGATAACCATGGCGTCGACGGCATTCCATATTGTCACACCCTCGCGCTCGATGAGATGCAGCGCCACCGCCGGCTCGAAGGTCTCCATCAGGATGAGGCAGGCGCCGTGGGCGAACGTCGAAAGCGGCACGCTGAGCCCGCCCCAGGTGCCCGACATGGGCAGAGCGTGCAACACACGGTCCGCCTCCGTCACCTGCAGCACCTTGCCCGAGTACCAGCCGTGCGGGATGGCGTTGCGATGGCTGATCACCGCGCCCTTCGGAAACGACGTGGTGCCCGAGGTGTAAAGGATGGTCCACGGGTCATCCGGCCCGGTGGCGGCCCGCGCCGCCTGGAGCGCCCGCTCCCATTCCGGCTCGCCGCCCGCCTCCAACACGTCGGAGAGGCGGAGGCAGCCCGGGTAAGGATCCTCCGCGTCCATGATGACGCGCGTGACCTTCGGGAAGCCGGCGAGGGAGAGCTGGCCGGGCTCGCCGTCACGCAGCCCCGGCAGGACCTCGCCGAGGGTCTCCAGGAAGTCGATGGGACCGAGGTGGTCGGTGAGAATCAGGGTGGTCGCGTCGGACTGGCCCAGGATGTAGGACAGCTCGTGCGCCTTGTAGCGGGTGTTGAGCGCGACGAGGACGGCGCCGACCATGGCGCAGGCCTGCTGGACGAAGAGCCACGCGGGCCGGTTGGGCAGCCATACCGCGACTTTGTCGTCGCGACCCACCCCGCAGGCGAGCAGCGCCCGCGCCATGCGCCGGCTCTCGCTCACGAATGCCTCGTAGGTGATGTGCCGGTCGGCGGCCACGATGGCCTCGCGCTGCGGGAAGCGCGCGGCCACGTCCTCCAGCATCTGCCATGCGGTCGATTCGAGATACGGGTTGGGCCCGACCGTCGGTAGCATGGAGCTGATGCTAACATCCCGCGTCGCTCCGCTGCCCCACTCCCCTCGATTTCGTTCGATCGCGCCCGGCCGGAGGTTCGCATGCGCCGTCGCCTGAGCCTGCTGCTCACCGTCGCCCTGCTCGGTCTCGCCCCCTCGGCCATGGCCCAGTCGCCCGGACCGCAGGTGAGCGGCTTCTCTCCCCAGGGCTCAGTCAAGCAGGTACGGCAGGTGCGCGTTCAGTTCTCGGAGCCCATGGTGCCGCTCGGCGACCCGAGGCTTACGGGCCCCTTCGACGTGGTCTGCGCGGAAGCGGGGACCGGGCGCTGGGTCGACACCGCGATCTGGGTCTTCGACTTCGCGCGCGATCTGCACGCCGGCCTCCGCTGCACGTTCACCCTGCGGGCCGGCCTCCAGAGCCTCGATGGCCGGCTGCTCGGCGGCCCACGCGTGTTCGACTTCTCGACGGGCGGTCCCGCCATCCGCGCCTCGCAGCCTCGCGAGGGCTCGAACGCCATCGACGAGGAGCAGGCCTTCGTCCTCGAGCTGGACGCGCCGGCCGAGCTCGCGTCCGTAGAGCGCCACGCGGGCTTCAAGGTGGACGCGCTGCCCGACCGCATCGGCCTCCGCATCGTCGCGGGCGAGCCGCGCGAACGCATCCTCAAGGCGCGCTACGGTGACCGGCCACGCCCCGACGGCGTGCTCGTCGTGCAGGCACGCCAGCGCTTCCCGAACAAGGCAAGGGTGACGCTGCTCTGGGGCAAGGGCGTGGCGGCGGCGAGCGGCGTGGAAACCGATCAGGATCAGACCCTTGCCTTCGAGGTTCGCGGGCCCTTCACGGCGAGCTTCGAGTGCCTGCGCGAGAATCCGCGGGCGCAGTGCGTGCCCGTCGCGCCCATGCGGCTCCGCTTCGGCACCCAGGTCCCGTGGAGCCAGGTGCAGCGCATCGTGCTCGTGGGGCCGGAAGGCCGGCGCTGGCCGGCCGAGCGTGAAGGAGAATCGGGGCCTCTCGTCCCCGGCGTGGTCTTCAAGGGACCGTTCCCGGAAAAGTCGAGCTTTTCCCTCGAGATCCCCGAAGGCCTCGAGGACGATGCGGGGCGCACGCCGGTCAACGCAGCAAGCTTCCCTTTGACCGTCAAGACGGAAGCCTTCCCGCCTCTCGCCAAGTTTGCTGCGCGCTTCGGCATCCTCGAGCGCCACGCCGACCCCGCGCTCCCCGTGACCCTCCGGAATCTGGAGCCGACGGTGCAGATGAAGATGCTCGGCATTCCCTCAGGGCCGGCAGGCCTGCGTGAATGGATGCGTGGCAAGGTCCTGCGCGTCCCTCCCGATCGAGCGGCAGAGATGCTGCCGTGGCTCCGCCGGCTCGCGACGGCAAGCCGGGAGAGGTCGATGTTCGCCTCCGTGCCCGCGGGCACGCCGCTCAAGGCTTTCGGCCTGCCCAAGCCGGGCGGAGCGGAGGCCATGGAAGTGGTCGGCATCCCGCTCAA
Organism: Candidatus Methylomirabilota bacterium; assembly: GCA_035311385.1. Taxonomy (GTDB): domain Bacteria; phylum Methylomirabilota; class Methylomirabilia; order Rokubacteriales; family CSP1-6; genus AR37. The sequence continues at coordinate 526 of DATGCY010000033.1, read as the reverse complement.
GGATCCGGGCTTCTACCTCGTGGAGATCGAAAGCGCGCGTCTCGGCGAGGCGCTTCTCGGCAAGGTCGCGCCCATGTTCGTGCCCGCGGGCGCGCTCGTGACGAATCTCTCCGTGCATTTCAAGTGGGGGCGGGCCAGCTCGCTCGTATGGGTCACCACGCTCGACCGCGCGCAGCCGGTACGGGCGGCCCACGTCACGGTGTTCGACTGCAACGGGCGATCGCTCTGGAAGGGCACCACGGATTCGCTCGGCGTCGCGCGGCCCGCAGGACTGCCCACCCGTGACACGGCACCCCAGTGCCCCATCACCTACGCAGAGGGCAACGAGACCATCGGCTATCTCGGCGGCGGCCTCTTCGTCACCGTGCAGACCCCGGACGATCTTTCCTTCGTGCACTCGAGCTGGGCGCAGGGCATCGAGCCGTGGCGCTTCAACCTGCCCACGTACGACTGGCCGGGCCCGATCAACGTGCGGACGGTGCTGGACCGGCCGCTGTTCCGCGCGGGCGAGACGGTGTCCATGAAG
>DATGCY010000032.1:0-2811 GCA_035311385.1 Candidatus Methylomirabilota bacterium | reverse complement strand
TACAAGAACTTGCCACTCATCGTCGGCAGCCGCGGCTACGGCCTCTTCGTCGACGTGTCGACCGCCGTCGGCTTCCAGCTCGGTACCCTGTCCAATCGCGCGTATACCGTGCATGCCGCTGGTGAGGAGCTCGACTACTATCTGATGGCGGGCACGCCGAAGGAGATCATCGCCGCCTACACCGAGCTGACGGGGCGGCCCGCGGTGCCGCCGGAGTGGGCGTTCGGTCTCTGGGCCTCGACCTGCTTCGTCCAGTTCACGGAGGCCTCGGTGCTCGAGGTCGCGGGACGCCTGCGCGCCGAGGGCATCCCCTGCGACGTCTTCCACCTGGATTCGTTCTGGCAGCGCGCCTACATGTGGTGCGACTTCGAATGGGACAGGGCGCGCATCCCGGATCCGAAGCGCCTGCTCGCCGAGCTGCACAAGGAAGGATTTCACAACTGCCTGTGGATCAACCCCTACGTGTCGCTCCAGAGCGATCTCTATCGCGAAGGCGAGAGGCACGGCTATTTCCTGCGGCGGCCCGACGGCAGCACGTATCATCCGATCGTCTGGAACCAGCGAACCGAGCGGGGCATGGGGTTGTGCGCGATCGTCGACTTCACGAACCCCGCGGCGGCCGGCTGGTACCGCGGCAAGCTCATCGAGCAGCTGGACCTCGGCGTCGATTCCTTCAAGCCCGACTTCGCGGAGGAGATTCCCGCCGACGCCGTCTTCTCGAACGGCCTCACCGGCGCCGAGATGCACAACCCCTATCCCCTGCTGTTCCAGAAGGAAGTCTTCGACGCTTCGCGCGAGCGCGCCGATCGCGTCGTGGCCTGGTCGCGCAGCGCGGCGCCGGGTGTGCAGCGCTATCCCGGCCACTGGTCCGGTGATCCGGAGTGCACGTTCGTCGATCTCGCCAACACGTTGCGGGGCGGTCTCGCCGCGTCGATGAGCGGCCTCGCCTACTGGGGCCACGACATGGGCGGCTTCTGGGGCGATCCGTCGCCCGAGCTGTTCGTACGCTGGTCGCAGCTCGGCTTCCTGTCGGCGCTGAGCCGCTTTCACGGGGCGACGCCGCGGGAACCGTGGCGTTTCGGGCCCGAGGCGCTGCGGATCTTCAAGCAGTACGCGCGGCTTCGGAGCCGGCTCGTGCCCTATCTGGTCAGCTACGGGTGGCAGGCCGCCGACGACGGGGTGCCGCTGATGCGGTCGATGGTGATGGAGTTTCCCGATGATCCCGCCGGCTATGCGTTCGATCTCCAGTACTGTCTGGGACGGGAGCTGCTCGTGTCGCCGGTGGTTCGTGAGGACGGCATGGTGACCACGTACCTGCCGCGCGGCACCTGGACCGACTGGTGGACGGGCGCCCTTCACCAAGGCCCGGCGACGATCCGGCGCAAGGTCCCGCTGGACGAGCTACCGATCTACGCCAGGGACGAGAGCCTCGTCGTCCTCGGCCCCGAGCGGAGTCACGTGGGCGAGCGGCCGGCCGATCCGCTGACCGTCGAGGCATTCGTCACGAGCGAGGCGGCGTTCACTGTGCGCGGCGACGTCGGCTCTGTGTCGCTACGGTGTCGACGGCAAGGAAGCGAGGTTGTCTTCGAAGCGAGCGCCACCCCGGTGACATACGTCTTGCGGATTCGCCAGGACGCCTCCATCCGGACCGTCTCCGCAGACGGTCGGCCGATTTCCCGGTTGGACGCCGCGGAGCTCGAGCGAGCCGCGACCGGATGGACTCTCGATGGGGGAGTCGTCGTCGTCAAAGCTCGGGCGAGTCGCATCGAGCTTCGCTGACCGAGGGAAATTCAGAAGTCCGGGAGGTCGGCTCAGCAGCTCTCCGAGCCCATTCGGAGGCTAATCGAGCGCCCGATACATCCGCTCGTCGTACAAGGCGCCCGTCATCGGCGCGAGCTTGTCGCGAAACTCGCGCGTCGGCGCCGCCATCGAATGCGCCTCGACTGCCTTCGCGTCGCGCCAGATCTCGATCACCGTGAAGTGGTTCGGGCGGCTGACCTGCTGGACGACCTCGAAGCGGAGGTTGCCGTCGGCGCGGCGGCTGTCCTCGGACAGACGCTTGAGGGCGGCGGCGCCGTCGTCCTTGCGAGGGGGAATGACGTCGACGTGCGTCGCCACGTAGATGCGGCCGCGCACGCCCCCCGGCACGTCGATGGGACCGATCGAGAGCGCGGTATGCACACGCTCGTCGGTCGGCGCGTTGCGGATGCCCGCGATCTTCTCGCGCATATCGGTGGCGTTGGCGCCCTTGCCGTGGGCCTCGAACGCGGCTTGATCCTTCCAGATCTCGAGGATCACGAACTGGTTCGGCTGGTCGATGCGCTGGATCACCTCGCCGCGGAGGTTGCCGCCCTCCTTCTGCGCGGCATCGCGGTAGCGCCGGAGCACGCTCGCCGCATCGTCCTTCGAGGTCGGCATGACCTCGACGTAGGCCACCACGTAGATGTTGCCCACGATCGGGGCCGCCGTCGCCGGCGGGGCAGGCGCCGGTGTCGGCGTCTGCGCGCTCGCGCCCCCGATCACGCCGAGCGCCATCACCACCAGCCCGAGCAAGAGTATGCGAACGACCATGTCCATGGCGGCACCCCCCCGCATGCTACCTTAGGCGCTCGAGGCGCGGAAGAAGGGTGGTGCCGAATGCTTGCCCCAAGGAGTTCCGATGTTTGACGTCCTGATCCTCAACGGCGTGGTGGTGGACGGCACCGAGGCGCCCGGGTATCGAGCCGACGTGGGCGTGGTCGGCGAGCGCATCGACGCCATCGGCGATCTGGCGAGCGCCGAGACGCGTCGAGTGATCGATGCCGCCGGGCT
>DATGCY010000031.1:0-4242 GCA_035311385.1 Candidatus Methylomirabilota bacterium | reverse complement strand
CGACGCGCGAACAAATCGCCGCCGTCGAACGCGGCGGCCTCACCGGCGTGCGCGTGAAGCGGGGAGGAAGCGTCGACATCCACCGAGTCGTCGACCGCCTGCGCGAGGGCGCGGCGGCCTTCATCTCCAGCTCGGACGCGTTCGACGGGCCTCGGGACGAGGTGGCCACGCGGTTGGCCGCAGTGGCAAGCGCGGTCCTCGCCGAGGTCAGCCCGGCGTTGCTCGTCCTCACGGGGGGCGACACCGCACTCGCCGTGCTGCGCGCGCTCGGCGCTCGCCGCCTCGAGCTGGACGGCGCCCCGGCGAGTGGGCTTGCCCTGGGCCGGCTCGTGCGCGACGGGCGGCCGCCCCTGACCGTCCTGACCAAGGCGGGAGGCTTCGGGGCGCCCGATCTCCTCGCCTCGCTCGTCAAAGGAGCCGTGGGATGACCCGTCGTCCTCCCGTGCTCGGCATCACGATGGGGGATCCCGCCGGCGTCGGTCCCGAAATCAGCGCCAAGGCCCTCGCCCTGCCCGACATCGCCGCCTCCTGCCGGCCGGTGGTCATTGGCGATCGGTCGGTGATGCAAGCGACGCTCGCCATGCTCCGCTCGTCGCTCGCGCTCCACGTCGTGTCGAGGCCCGCGGAGTGCCGCTTCGAGCCGGGCAGCCTCGAGTGCCTCGACCTCGGCAACGTGGACGCCGCCACCCTGCCCCGAGCCCAGGTCAGCGCGGGCGCGGGCCGTGCCGCCTACGGCTACATCGACAAGGCGGTGAGCCTTTGCCAGTCCGGGGAGATCGACGGCATGGTCACCGCGCCCGTGAACAAGGAAGCGCTGGCCGCGGCAGGCGTCCAGCACTCGGGGCACACGGAGATCCTCGCCAAGCTCTCCGGCACCAAGGACTTTGCCATGCTCCTGATGGGGCGCGAGCTCAAGGTCATCCACGTCACCACGCATGTAGCCCTCCGGCGCGTGCCCGATCTGTGCACGGCGGACCGCGTGCTCCGGGTCATCCGGCTCGCTCAGCAGACCATGAACGGGCTCGGGGTGGCGCGGCCGCGCATCGCGGTGTGCGGTCTCAACCCCCACGCGGGAGAAGACGGCCTCTTCGGCGACGAGGAGAAGACGCAGATCATTCCCGCCATGGACAGCGCGCGGCGCGAAGGCCTCGACGTCTACGGTCCCCTACCCGCGGACACCCTCTTCTCGCGCGCGCGCGGAGGTGAGTTCGACATCGTGGTCGCCATGTATCACGACCAGGGCCACGTGCCCGTCAAGACCCTCGGCTTCACCTATGACGAGACGCGCGGCCAGTGGACGGGACTCTCGGGCGTGAACGTGACGGTGGGCCTCCCCTTCCTGCGCGTGTCCGTCGATCATGGCACGGCCTTCGATCGCGCCTGGAAGGGCATCGCGAATCCGGAGAGCATGATCGAGGCCATCGACGTCGCGGTAAGGATGCTGAGCGCGCGCGCCACCACCTGACGACACCAGGGCGCCTCCGGCGCCGGAGAGACGATATGGACGAGCGGGAGCTGCGGAGGATGATCGAGGACGTGCGCCACGGGCGGCTCGGCCGTCGCCGCTTCGTCCAGATGATGGTCGGGTTCGGCCTCACCGCGCCCATGGCGGCCCACATGCTCGCGTCCGCGGGCGTGGCCCAGGCCCAGCCCAAGAACCCCGTCTTCACTCCGACCAAGCGTGGGGGAGGTGGGCCGCTGCGCATCCTCTGGTGGCAGGCGCCCACGCTGCTCAACCCGCACTTCGCCACCGGCACCAAGGACCAGGACGCCTCGCGCATCTTCTACGAGCCGCTCTGCTCCTACGATCCGGACGGCAATCTCGTGCCCATACTCGCCGCGGAGGTTCCCAGCGTCCAGCGGCAGACCCTGGCCAAGGACGGTACGTGGGTGATCTGGCGACTCAAGCGCGGCGTCACCTGGCACGACGGCAAGCCCTTCACCGCGGACGACGTGGTCTTCAACTGGGAGTTCGCCACTGACACCGCCACCGCCGCGGTGACGAGCGGCTCCTACACGGGGGTGGAGCGCGCGGAGAAGCTCGATCCCTACTCGGTCAAGCTCGTGTTCTCGAAGCCGCAGCCCTTCTGGTTCGATGCCTTCTGCGGCTATCGCGGCATGATCATCCCCAAGCATCTCTTCGAGGCTTACAAAGGCGCCAAGTCGCGGGAGGCGCCCGGCAACGTCAAGCCCGTGGGTACCGGGCCTTACAAGTTCGTGGAGTTCAAGCCGGGCGACGTGGTCCGAGCGGAGACCTACCAGGGCTATCACGTGCCGAATCGCCCATTCTTCGACACCGTCGAGATGAAGGGTGGCGGTGACGCGACGTCGGCCGCGCGGGCCGTGCTCCAGACGGGCGAGTACGACTACGCGTGGAATCTCCAGGTAGAGGACGACATCCTTCGGCGCCTCGAGCAGGGGGGCAAAGGCCGCGTGGAGATCTGGGCTACGGGAAACCCCGAGCACATCCAGCTCAACCAGACCGATCCCTTCAAGGACGTCGACGGCGAGCGGTCGAGCCTCAAGACCACCCATCCCTTCCTCACGGATCCCGCCGTGCGCCAGGCCCTGAATCTCCTCGTGGACCGCGGAGCGGTGCAGGAGCAGATCTACGGGCGGGGCGGCAAGACCTCGCCGAACTTCCTCAACTCGCCCTCCCGGTTCTACTCCAAGAACACCCGCTGGGAGTTCAACGTGGACAAGGCGAACCAGGTCCTGGACGCGGGGGGCTGGAAGCGGGGGGCGGACGGGATCCGGGAAAAGGGTGGCGTCAGGCTCAAGATGGTGTTCCAGACCTCGATCAACGCCCCACGCCAGAAGACCCAGCAGATCGTGAAGCAGGCCGCGGCCAAGGCGGGCATCGACATGGAGATCAAGTCCGTGGTCGCCTCGGTGTTCTTCGCATCTGATCCGGCCAATCCCGACACGTACCCGCACTTCTACGCGGACCTCCAGATGTACAACACGACCATGGGGGCGCCGGAGCCCGGCTACTTCATGAATCAGTTCACCTCATGGGAAGCAGCTTCCAAGGAGAACAAGTGGCAGGGCCGCAACATCACCCGCTGGCGCAACGAGGAGTACGACCGCATCTTCAAGGCGGCGGAGGCGGAGATGGACCCCGTCAAGCGCGCCGCCCTCTTCATCAAGATGAACGACATGGTGATCCAGAACGTCCTCGTCATTCCCATCGTCTGGCGCAACGGCGTCTCCGCGGCCGCCACCAGGCTCCAGGGGCTGGAGCTGTCCGGATGGGACGTGACGCTCTGGCGCCTCTCCCACTGGTACCGCCAGGCCTAGCCCAGAACCTTGACACGTTGGGATTCGCGAGCTTATAAAGGCCCAACCGTTCGGTTGTTGCCGACCTGCCACTGCGAAATACCCACCGCGCGGCCTCTGCCCGCGGACACTACGGAGGCATTCCATGGATGAGTACGGGCTGAGGGAGCTGATCACCCACGTCAAGGCCGGCCGTCTCGGGCGGCGCGGGTTCGTGCAGATGATGGTCGGCCTGGGGCTGACGGCGCCCATGGCCGCCCAGATGCTCGCGTCCGCGGGAGTGGCCGAGGCCCAGCCCAAGCTCGTGTACAAGCCGACCAAGCGGGGCGGAGGCGGAGCCCTCAAGACCCTGTGGTGGCAGGGCGCCACCCTCCTCAATCCCTACTTCGCCGTGGGGACCAAAGACCAGGACGGCTCGCGCATCTTCTATGAGCCGCTCGCCTCCTGGGACCCGGACGGAAACCTTTCCCCCGTGCTCGCGGCCGAGATCCCCACCCAGCAGAACGGCGGTCTGTCCAAGGACGGCAAGACCGTGGTGTGGAAGCTCAAGAAGGACGTGCAGTGGCACGACGGCAAGCCCTTCACCGCCGACGACGTGGTGTTCAACTGGGAGTACGCCGCCGACCCCGCGACCGCCGCCTACTGCATCGCCACCTACAAGGACATCAAGGCGGAGAAGATCGACAGTCACACCGTGAAGGTGACCCTCCCCAAGCCGACGCCGTACTGGGCCGACGCCTTCGTGGGTGTCCGCGGCATGATCATTCCCAAGCACGTGTTCGAGCCCTTCAAGGGCGGCAAGTCTCGCGAGGCGCCCGCCAATCTCAAGCCGGTGGGCACCGGTCCCTACCGCTTCGTGGATTTCAAGCCCGGCGACATCGTCAAGGGTGAGCTGAACCCGACGTACCACATGGCCAACCGTCCCTACTTCGACACCATCGAGATGAAGGGCGGCGGCGACGC
>DATGCY010000030.1:0-6724 GCA_035311385.1 Candidatus Methylomirabilota bacterium | reverse complement strand
CGAGATCGACGCCCGCCAGCATCTCGTGCTGCCCGGCCTCGGCAACGCCCACACGCATGCGGCCAGCCACCTCGCCCGCGGACGGGCCGGGAGCTGGACCCTCGAGGATCTCCTCACCTTCGCGCCAGCCAATTACGCCTTCCGCACGCCGGAGGACGAGTACCTCTCCGCCGCGGTGGGCGCCATCGAGATGCTCAAGACGGGTTGCACGTCGGCCTATGACCTGTACATGGCCGTGCCCGCCATCACAGAGGAAGCGCTCGAGGCAGTGGTGCGCGCCTATCAGGACGTGGGCGTCCGCGTCGTCCTCGCCCCCGCAGTGGCCGACGTGGTCTTCTTCCAGACCGTACCCGGCCTCCTCGATCTCCTGCCCGACGACCTGCGGCGCACGGTGGAGACGATGCAGCCCGCGCCGACCAAGGGATTGCTCGATCTCACCGAGCGGGCTATCCGTCGCTGGCACGGCAGCGCCGACGGGCGCCTTCGCATGGCCGTCTCGCCGACCATTCCCAACCAAGCCACGGACGAGTTTCTCGACGGCTGCGCGGCCCTGTCGCGCGAGTACGGCGTGGGCATCCACACCCACCTCGCGGAGTCGAAGGTGCAGGCGGTCGAGAGCCAGCGCCGCTGGGGCAAGAGCATCGTGGCCCGCCTCGCCGACCACGGCATCCTCGGCCCGGGCTTTGTCGGCGCGCACTCGATCTGGCTCACGGACGACGACCTCGTTATGCTCGCCGACGCGGGGGCCGCCGTCGCCCACAATCCCGGGAGCAACCTGCGCCTGGGCGCGGGCATCGCCCCCGTGCGCGAGATGCTCGACCGCGGGGTGGCGGTGGGGCTCGGCACCGACGGTTCCGTGTGCGCCGACAACCAGAATCTCTTCGAGGCGCTGCGCATCGCCTCCGTGGTCAGCACGATCCGCTTCCCCCACGCCACGGAGCGCTGGCTCGACGCGCAGACGGTGTGGAGCCTCGCCACCTCCGGCACCGCGCGCGTGCTCGGCCAGGCCGAGGACCTGGGCGCGATCGCGCCGCGCGCCAAGGCCGATCTCGTGCTCCTGCGCGCCGACTCCGTCTTCCTGCGCCCCCTCGCGGATCCCGTCACCGCCCTCGTGTACGCGGAGACGGGCGCGAGCGTGGACACCGTGCTGGTGGACGGGCGCGTGGTGGTGGAGCGCGGCCGCGTCACCACGGTGGACGAGGACCGCATCTTCGCGCGCGCCCAGGAGGCGGCGGACCGGCAGCGCGCCCAGAGTGCCCAGGCATGGGCGGTGGCCGAGCGCCTCGCCCCGTACGTCGCCGCGGCCTGCCGGGGCGCGGTCGCGGAGCCGCTCTCGATCAACCGCTTCGCCGCTGCCCTCCCGCCCACCGCGTGATTCGTCTCGACGGCGTCGCCAAGACCTATCGCACCCGTCGGGGCGATCCTGTCGAGGCGCTCGCCGAGACGTCGCTGACCGTCGAGGAGAACGAGTTCGTCACTCTGGTGGGACCGAGCGGCTGCGGCAAGAGCACGCTCCTGAAGCTGGTCGCCGGGCTCGTGCCGCCCACGCGCGGAACGATCCGCGTGCGCGACCAGATCGTGAGCGAGCCGTTCCCCGACGTGGGCTTCGTCTTCCAGCAGCCGGTGCTCCTGCCCTGGCGCAGCGTGCTCGACAACGTGCTCTTTTCCGTGGAAATGCTGGGGCTCGATTCGCGGCAGCATCGGAAGCCTGCGGGCGATCTCCTCGAGCTCACGGGGCTCGCAGGCTTCGAGACGAAGTATCCGCATGAGCTGTCCGGGGGCATGCAGCAGCGTGTGGCCATCTGCCGCGCTCTGCTCCCCGACCCGGGGCTGCTCCTGATGGACGAGCCCTTCGGCGCCCTCGACGCCATGACGCGCGAGGAGATGAGCCTCGAGCTGCTACGCATCTGGGAAGAGCGGCGCAAGACCATCCTCTTCGTCACCCACAGCATTCCTGAAGCCATCCTGCTCGCCGACCGAGTCGTGGTGATGTCGGCGCGGCCCGGATGCATCGCGCGGGTGATCACCGTGGACCTGCCGCGCCCGCGCACGATGGACCTCGAGTTCGACGCCCGCTTCAAGACGCACAGCGATGAGGTGCGCAGCCTGATCTTCTCCGGGCGGAAGATGCGCGCGTGAGCACGGTGCGGCGGCTCCTCGGCGAAGCTCTCGTGCCCGTGGCCACCCTCGTGGGCGCTCTCATGCTCTGGGAGGCGGCCACCCGGGTCCTCCGCATCCCACGCTTCATCATGCCAGCGCCCTCCGCCATCCTCGGCGAGGGCTGGGAGTGGCGCTATCGCTTCATCGAGCACACGTGGGTCACTCTCTATGAGACGCTGGGCGGTTTTGCGCTCTCCATGGTGGTGGGCGTGCCGCTGGCCGTGCTCATCGTTTACTCGCCGATCCTCCGCGGCGCGCTGTACCCGTTGATCGTGCTCGCGCAGTCCGTGCCCAAGATCGCGATCGCGCCCGTGCTCCTGCTCGTGCTCGGCTACGGCGAGCTGCCGAAGATGGTGGTGGCCTTCCTCGTGGCCTTCTTTCCCGTGGTGATCGACACGGCCACCGGCCTCCACGCCACGCCGCCCGAGCTCCTCGACCTGAGCCGCTCGTATCGCGCGAGCGCGTTCAAGACCTTTCTCAAGGTGCGGCTGCCCATGGCTCTGCCCTTCATCTTCGCGGGCGCGAAGGTGGCCATCACGCTCTCCGTGATCGGCGCGGTGGTGGGCGAGTTCGTGGGCTCCGACAGGGGACTCGGCTACGTGATCCTGTCTTCCACCTCCTATTGGAAGACGGAGCTGGCCTTCAGCGCCATGATCCTGCTCTCGCTGATGGCCATCGTACTCTTCGCCGCCGTGTCGTTGGTCGAGCGTCTGACCTGTCCCTGGCTCGTCCCCGATCGAGAGACCTGACACCCGACCAGGTGCTTGCCGCTCAAATGTTCCCGCTTCGAGCGCGGGCTTTGCCCGCGCAACCGAATCCTCGGGGGAGGTTCGGAAGGGGGTCTCACTCAGCTGTCGTCTCGCGGCGGAACGCCGCTCAACTCGAACTGCGGCCCCCTCCGAGTGTTCTAGGCGGCCGCTTCGAGGGCGGTGAGGGCGAGCACGCGCGTGACCAGGAAAAGCTCGTCGAGGTTGGTGTGCACGTCGTGGTAGTCGGTGTAGCCCCCGCCCGGCCCGTATAGGCAGCAGGGGATGCCGGCCTGCCAGAGATGCGTGGTGTCGTTGCCCGCGTAGCTCTGGGGTAGACGCACGCCCAGGTATTCCGGACCGCGGCCGGAGAGGGCCTTGAGATGGCGGGTGACCATCTGAATCACCGGCTCCGTCACCGGCACGTCCACCGCGGCCTTGGCGAGCCGGCCGAGGCCGCGGGACAGCGCGGGGGGAAACTCGATCTCGTACTGGAATTCCGGGTCGTCGCCCTTGAGGGCATCGAGGGTACGCCGGAAGTCGGCGAGGACGGTTTCGCCGCTCTGACTCGTGTTGAACCGCACGTTGACGTAGGCGGTGCAGAAGTCGGAGACGGTGTAGGCGCCGCGCAGGTTGTAGTCGCGGCCGCGGCCGCCGATCACCGAGCCCACGTTGAGCCGCGGCAGCCCCGGCAAATCAGGATCGTGCACCGCCGTCATCTTCATGGCGTTGATGGCCGCGATGGCCCGCACCATCTTGGCGATGGCGTCCGACCCCTGCTCCTTCTTGCCGATGTGGGTGGCGCGGCCGAGGGTGTGCACCACCACGTCCATCGAGCCCGTGTGCTTGGTGATGATGGTGTGAGCGCCGTAGGGCTCCGGGATCACCGCCATATCGGTGCGGTAGCCGTTCTTGATGGCGTGGATGGTCCCCACCCCACTGTTGAGCTCGGCGGCGACACAGGCGAGGACCACGTCACCGCGCAGGGCAATGCCCGCGCGCTTGATGGCGAGGGTGGCGAGAATGCACGCGGTGACGCCGGCCTTCATGTTGAAGATGCCGTGGCCGAAGATCTTGCCGTCGGCGATCCACGGCGTGAACGGATCGCGCGTCCAGCCGCTGGCCAGGGGATCGATGTCGATGTGGCCGTTCAACATGATGGAGCGCCCACCTCCCGTCCCGGCGAGTCGAGCCACCGTCTGCTTGCGCCCCGGCTCGATCTCCTGCAGCTCGGGGGACAGGCCCTGATCGCGCAGATAGTTGGCGAGCCACTCCGCGCACGGCGTCTCCTCGGTGGTGAAGGAGGGGATGCGGATCAGCTCCGAGGCGAGACGGACGATCTCCTTCTCGTCGATCCGGTCGAGGACTTTCGTCTGGACGTCGGACAGGGCGGGGCTGGCCATGGTCGCGCTGACTCCTCTCTCGTGGATGCCGGAGGAGTATACGCGGCCGCCCGCGAAGCTGCCAGCGCGCGGCGCGCTCTGCTACACTGCGCGCAGTGAAGAACAGCCGTCCCGTCTACTCCACCGAGCACGGACGCCTCGCGCCTCCCCTTCGCCGGCGCGAGACGCCGCCGTCCGATCCACGCGGGCCGGCCGACGGTGTGGTGCGCATCTTCCGCGATCGCTCGGGACGCCAAGGCAAGGTGGTGACGGTGATTCGGGGATTGCCCGCCAAAGATCTCGAGGCCCGCGCCACCGAGCTCAAACGCCTGTGCGGCGCGGGCGGCGCGGTCAAGGACGACGCGATAGAGATCCAGGGCGATCATCGCGAACGCATCGCCGACAAGCTCAGACAGCTCGGCCACACCGTGAAGCTGGCGGGAGGCTGACCGCTTGACACCCCTGGGGCCTCGCGGGATCATCCGCGCACATCGATCATGAATGGCGTGCACGATCTCGGCGGCAAGCACGGCTTCGGTCCCGTGGAGCGGGAGGACAACGAACCCTACTTCCACGCGGATTGGGAGAAGGCCGTGATGGTCATGAACCTGATCGGCATGGTCAAGCGCATCTACAACATCGACGAGTTCCGTCACGCCGTCGAGCGCATGGGGCAGGCCGAGTACCTCACCACCTCCTACTACGAGCACTGGCTCGCCTCCGTTTCGACCCTGCTCGTGGAGAAGGGCGTCATCGGCCGCGAGGAGCTGGAGGCCCGCGCCCGCGAGTTCGCGATGAACCCGCAGCGGCCGCTGGGCGATCGCAAGGACCCGGAGCTCCTGGAGCGAATGATGCGTGTGGTGCGCAAGGGCATGGCCGAGATGAGCGAGCCCGAGCCCGCGCCGCGCTTCCCGCTCGGTGAGGCCGTGGTCACGCGCAACTGGCAGCCGCCCGGCCACACGCGGCTGCCTGGCTATGCCCGCGGACATCGCGGGTGGATCCACGGCTTCCACGGCGTGTACATCCTCCCCGACGCGCACGCCCACGGGCGCGGCCGCTGCCCCGAGCCGCTCTACAGCGTGGGCTTCGAGGCCAGCGAGCTGTGGGGCGAGACGGCCGAGCCGCGGCAGCGCGTCTTCATCGATCTCTGGGAAAGTTATCTCACGCCCGCAGAGGGCGACGGGAGGCGGGATGGGTAGCCATCACTCCGAGCCCGAGCCCTGGGTGGTCCACCGCGTCCGGGCTCTCGAGTCGCTCCTCATCGAAAAAGGCCTCCTGTCCACGGAAGTGGTGGACAAGGTCGTGCAGACCTATGAGAAGGACGTGGGGCCCATGAACGGCGCCAAGGTCGTGGCACGGGCATGGGTCGACCCGGCTTACAAGCAGCGACTGCTCGCGGACGGCACCGCCACCATCGCGGAGCTCGGGATTGGCGGGCGAGGCGGCGGGGACAAGATGGTCGTCGTCGAGAACACGCCCGCCGTCCACAACATGGTCGTGTGCACGCTCTGCTCCTGCTATCCGTGGCCGGTGCTGGGGTTGCCACCCGTCTGGTACAAGTCACCCGCGTATCGCTCGCGCGCCGTGCTCGAGCCGCGCAAGGTGCTGGCCGAGTTCGGCGTCACCCTCCCCAAGGACACCGAGATCCGCATCTGGGATTCGAGCGCGGAGATCCGATACATGGTGCTGCCGTTGAGACCCGAAGGCTCGGAGAGCCTCTCGGAAGCCGAACTGGCCGCCCTCGTCACCCGCGATGCCATGATCGGCGTGGCGCAGGTCGTCTCCCCCGCCGCCGCTCGCTAGTGCGCAACATCGTCCACCGTCTCGATGGCCGCCGCATCCACGTGGCGCGCTCGCTCGGCCAGCTCTTCGTCTGCGCTGACGCCTGTTGCTGTGGGCGCGTGCAGGACGGCTACGAGCCGGTGCCGCGCGAGCTCTACCACGAGGAGTGGGAGCGACGGCGCCTGCGCAATCGCGTGCACCTCACCATCGGCGGCTGCCTGGGCCCCTGCGCCCTTGCCAACGTGATCATGCTGCTCTTCGAGGGGCGCCAGGCGTGGTTTCACTCGATGTCGAAAGCCGAGCAGGTGCTGGCTCTCTACGACTGGATCGAGGAGCTCGTGGAGGTCCGCGCGTGGACGGAGCCGCCCGCTGCCCTCGCCCCCTATCGCTTCACCGCCTCCACCTGGGAAACTCGCCCCGACGGCGAGCTCGTGGACGATCTCCATCTCCGTCCGGGAGCGCCGGCACCCGCCACCTGTCGCGTGCCGCCTCCCGCGCTCGCTGGCGCGATCGAGGCGAGCCGGCTCGTCGCCAACATGGAGGGCGTCATCGCGGTGCCGCGCAAGAACGGCGAGCTGGTCTTCGAGGCGCCCTGGGAGGGCCGCGTGTTCGGCATGGCCGTGGCCCTCTATGACCAGCGTCACTACGCCTGGG
>DATGCY010000029.1:0-6211 GCA_035311385.1 Candidatus Methylomirabilota bacterium | reverse complement strand
TGATAAGTAAGCCCTTCAAGCCCTCGAATTCGGATCCTTCCGGTAGCTTTCGACCGCTGCCTTGACTTCGTCCAGTGTTTTGCAAGTCGCGAGGATCCTCCGAGCCGACCGAATCGGTATCCCCTTCAGCAGGGGCCTCAGCACCTCCGGCTCGCCGGCCGGGTGGATCAGGTTGGGCGGCGCGAAAGCTGTCGGCGCCATTGTCTGCTGCTCGATGAAATTCACACTCCCGTCGTTCACCGAATGGTCGGCAAGCACACCCTCAAAGGTTTGCGCCGCTCGCATGCGTCTGCCGAAGTTGGTCGCTTCGGAATCGTATACACCCGCCCACTTCAGCAGAGTCTTAATGAATGAAGTGTGATCAAGCGGGTACTTGTGGTTTTTGACGTCCTCCTCACGGGCGCGGAACACTGTCGACGGAGGCACAAAGGGCGACACGAGGATCGTCGGCACGCGCGCGCCGAACAGATCGAATTTGAATCCAGTCTCGTCGCCATTCAACCCGTCCGGGTTCTGTGCACCCCATGGAGGCGGAACATGGTCGTACGTGCCGCCATGCTCATCGAATGTGATGATAAGCAGGGTGTGATCCCATTGCTGGCCGTTGCGCACGGCCTGGTACACATTGCTGAGGAATTGCTCACCCGGTCTGATGATGGAGTTCGGGTGATAATCGTTCCCCGTCGTGTCCCAATCAGTCCAATTTGGCTCGAGGTAAGTGAAGGCCGGTAGCTTTCCCGCGTGCGCTCGATCGCTGAACTCCTGAATGCTCCCAGTCTTGCCGTTTTGTGCCTTCGAGATGAACGGGAACGCGCCTTCTGTGTAGGTCTTTCCCGTACCGTTATAGTTTAGGTCGAACCCATAGATCCCCCAGCTCTTCTTCGCTCCGATGGCGTTAAAGATCGTAGTGTGATTGTACGTAGTGGTTGCGTCGCTCTCGTGACCAAGGGACGTACCGCAAAGCGAATACGCGCGGTTTGGGGTTGTCTCTGTCGGCGCCGAGCAAAACCAGCGGTCGCTGACTCCATATTGGAGCGCGAGACTGTTGATGATATTCGCCTGGGTGGGAGTATAGGTCCAAAGGATGTCGTGGCCTTTCCACGACCCATCTTCCCAGGACTGATAGTCTTGAAGAAAGCCTTTCATCCCCGGCTCACCGTTGCTCTTTGCCGGGAGACCCGTGATGATATTTCGATTGCCGAAGAGCTGATTCATGACACCATTCCAACCGTCGGGCGCCCTTGGATCTGACGGGTAGGCCTTGAGAGCTTCGTACGGATCTCTATACGGAATCGCATAGCCGGACTGCCAGTTTGAATTCGATACTGGAATTACAGTGATCGGATTACCGGTGTCGGGATCAGGATTTGAGTACATCCCCGGCTTGAGACCGTCATAGGTCGTCGAACTCCCCTCGGGATACACGTTCAGAGGGCCCGGGGGAGGGGTCCAGCTCGGACTCGGCGTGTAAAGCCATCCGAGCAAATTGTCCAGAGAGCGGTTTTCCAGCATCAGAAAAACGATGTTGTGCACCTGCGGCAGGATTGATTCCGTCATACTATTCCCTCCTCGTTCGTGGTCGCTTGCTGTGCGGTCGGCTCCTGGGGTGGGTGCTAGCGTTGGGTATCCTCTGGCAGTGGGCGGAATGAAGGAGGATCGCCATGAAGGTCCACGAGGGAAGCCTTTCTAGCGATCTCCAAGTCTCCATTCTAAAGCCGGCTGAGCAAACCGGCTGGGGCGTCGTTGTTCGCGCCGGGTGTCTTCCCGCTTGGCACAGCCCTCGCGCCCCGGCTCGAACGGTTGCCTGGGAATCGGCATCGACGTCATCTCGGGTACGAGCGGTCTGGCTTCAAAAGTGTGGCACAATCCGAGTCGGCCGGAGGCCGGCGTCACCATCATGAGCTCACCCCGCGCAGGCGAAGTGCAGGCGCTCATCTTCGACACCTACGGCACCGTGGTCGACTGGCGCACGACCGTGCTGGAGGCGCTCCGCGCGCTGGGCCGCGCCCGTGGGCTCGCCCTCGACTGGGAGGTGTTCCTGGCGCAGTGGGGAGAGACGCGCGGCATTCTCGATCGCATCAACCGCGACGAGCTGCCGTGGATGACCATGGAGAACGTCCACCGCATGGCGCTCGAGACGACCCTGCAACGGTACGGTCTCGCCGGGCTCACCGAGCAGGAGATCGAGCAGCTCGTGCGAGCCCGGTGGCGGCTTCATCCGTGGCCGGACTCGGTGGCTGGCCTGACGCGACTGAAGCAGCGCTACATCATCAGCCCGCTGTCGAACGCGAGCTTCATCGGCATGGTCCGGCTGGCGAAGTTCGCCGGCTTGCCGTGGGATTGCATCATCACCGCGGAGAACGCCCGCCGCTACAAACCGCACCCGGATTCGTACGGCACCGCCGTGTCGCTGCTGGGGCTGCGCCCGGAGCAGGTGATGCTGGTGGCCGCGCACAACTACGACCTGCGTGCCGCCCAGGGCCACGGTCTTCACACGGCGTTTGTCCCGCGGCCGACCGAATACGGTCCGTCCCAGAAGACAGACCTGGCGCCGGAAGGCGAGTGGACCGTCGTGGCCAAAGACTTCCTTGATCTCGCTACCAGGCTCGGCGCGTGAGCGAGCCACGGGGGCGCGCATGACCACCGAACGAATTCCCGGGTTCTGCGCGCTGTGCCGCTCGCGCTGCGGCTGCGTCTCTGTGGTCGAGGACGGCACGTTGGTCGCCGTCGAGCCGGACCCCTCGCATCCAACCGGCTCCCATCTGTGCATCAAGGGCCGCGCCGCGCCCGAGCTGGTCTACGCGCCCGATCGGTTGCTCCATCCGATGCGGCGCACGCGACCGAAGGGCGATCCCGATCCGGGATGGCAGCGCATCGGCTGGGACGAGGCGCTCGACTGGACGGCCGCACGCATGCGCGAGGTGGCCGAGTGCCACGGACCGGAGGCGGTGGCTTTTTCCCTGACCACGTCGGCCGGCACCGCCGTGTCCGACGGCGCTCCGTGGATCAACCGGCTTGTGCGGATGTTCGGCAGCCCCAACCTCGTGTGGGGCGAAGAGGTGTGCGCCTGGCATCGCGATTTCGTGACGGCATACACCTTCGGCACCGACATCGGCACGCCGGACTTCGAGCGCACCGGCTGTCTGCTGCTCTGGGGCCATAACCCGTCCAACACGTACCTCGCCCAGGCGACCGCCATCGCCGAGCTGAGATCGCGCGGCGCGGCGCT
The DNA here is from genome assembly GCA_035311385.1 of Candidatus Methylomirabilota bacterium. Classification (GTDB taxonomy): domain Bacteria; phylum Methylomirabilota; class Methylomirabilia; order Rokubacteriales; family CSP1-6; genus AR37. The sequence continues at coordinate 2,982 of DATGCY010000029.1, read as the reverse complement.
CGTGGTCGTGGACCCGCGTCGCGCCGGCGCGGCCAGTCGGGCGGACCAGTGGCTCCGGGTGCGCCCCGGGACGGATGGGGCGCTCGCGCTCGGCCTGGCCGGCGTGATGATCGCCGAAGGCTGGTACGACCGAGATTTCATTCGCGACTGGTCGAACGGCGCGCTGCTCGTACGCGACGACAACGGCCGGTTCCTCACGGCCGCGGATCTGGATACGGGCGGTGCCGCCACCCATCACGTCGCCTGGGATCGCGCTCGGGGTGGTGCCGTCGTTTACGATCCTGGCGCGGGGCGCTACACGCAGCCGGTTGAGGAGCCGCAGATGCTCGGCGAGGTGCGTTGCGCCACGCGCGACGGTGTCGTCACGTGCCGGCCTGCGTTCGAGCGCTACGCGGCGCTCTGTCGCGACTATCCGCTCGAGCGTGTGTCCGCCATCACGGGCGTGCCTGCCCGCCAGGTCGTCGAGACCGCGCGGCTGTTGTGGGAGCGGCGCCCGGTCGCGTACTTCCACTGGACGGGGCTCGAGCAGCACACCAACGCGAGCCAGACCGTGCGGGCGATGTCGTTGCTCTATGCGCTGACCGGATGCTGGGATTCGCCGGGTGGCAACGTCCGGCCCGCCCGGCCGGCCACGAACGATCTCGCGCCACTCGCGCTGCTGCCGGAGACCCAGCGCGCGAAGGCCCTGGGTCTCGCCGAGCGTCCGCTGGGCCCGGCGCGGCTGGGATGGGCGACCGGCGTCGACCTCTATCGCGCGATCTTGCAGGGCACCCCCTATCGGGTTCGAGGGATGGTCGGATTCGGCGCCAACTTGCTGCTCTCCCAGCCGGACGCGAGCGTGGCGCAGGCCGCGCTGTCGCGGCTGGACTTTCTCGTCTACGCCGATCTGTTCCTCACGCCGACCGCTGCACTAGCCGACGTGGTCTTGCCCGTCTCCACGGCGTGGGAGCGCGAAGGCCTGCGCGTGGGCTTCGGCCCCACGCACGCGGGCGAGCGTCACGTCCAGCTCCGTCCCGCTGTCGTCGCGCCGCGCGGCGAGGCGCGCTCGGACATCTGGATCGTGTGCGAGCTGGCGCGACGGCTCGGACTGCGCGACCGTTTCTTCGGTGGCGACGAGGACATGGGTCACGACGTCATGCTCGAGCCCTCGGGCGTGACGGTGAAGGCGTTGCGCGAGCGACCGGCGGGCATTTCGGTGCCAATCGCCGTGCGGTACCGTCGCCATGCCGAGGTCCAGGGCGACGCCGTCGCCGGATTCGCCACGCCCAGCCGTCGCGTGGAGATCTACGCGGGGGCGCTGCTCGAGATCGGCCAGTCGCCGCTGCCGGACTACGTCGAACCCGCAGCCAGTCCGCTGAGTCGTCCTGATCTGGCCGTGCGCTACCCGCTGGTGCTGACGACTGCCAAGGTCGTGCAGTTCTGCCACAGCCAGCACCGCAGCCTGCCGCGCCTGCGACGCCACAGTCCTGACCCGCAGGTCGAGCTGCACCCGTCCGCAGCGAAGGCCCGCGGGATCGCGGCCGACGACTGGGTGGTGATCGAGACGCCGCGAGCCACGATGCGCGCCCGGGCGCGACTGGTGGAGAGTTTGGCGCCGGACGTGGTCTGTGCCCAGTTCGGATGGTGGCAGGCGTGCGAGCCACTGGCCCTGCCTGCCTATGCGGCGGTCGGACCCGATGCGGCCAACTATAACGCGCTGATCGACACGGCGATCACCGATCCGCTCAGTGGCACCGTGCCGCTCCGCTCCGCGCTCTGCGAGGTTCGCCTCGCCGAGGCTTCGGGTCGACGGTGAGGCGATTCGAGGGCTGATTTGCCGCGGTCAGCCGGCCGTGTCGCCTTCCAAGAGCCGATCGTAGGCAACACAACACCTGTTCTCAAGCACGGCCGGCGCCTACCCGCTTGGGACAGGGAGCCTACATTGAGCTCAACGAGGGGTTCAGCGAGGTGAAGTAGGTCGGCAACACCGTTCGGTCATGCGCAGCACCGCGTGACATCGGGTGCAGACGTGCGGCGCGGAGTTGCTGCGCCGAACCAAAAATCTTCGCCTGGTGCAGGAACAGTTTGCGCCACGCGGACGTGCAAACGACCACCGGCTACACCAGGATCACCCAACAGGACGTCCGGGAAAGATTGGCACCGCTCGACAACGAGGGGGAATGCACGAGGAATTCACGTCCCTCCCCCGGGGGCGTGGGCGGCCTGCTGTAGTCGCCTACGGTCGCCTCGGTGATGCGGCGACGGCTCTGCCCGAACCCATGGGAAAGGCCGAAGCGGAACGCGGGGGCGCTGCTCGGTCCCGCTACTGGACGTGGGCAGCGCTGATGCGCCGGGCCTTTGACCTCGACGTCCTGCGCTGTCTGCGCTGTGCCGGCCGGATGGAACTGATCGCCACCGTCGACGACCCCGCGGTCATTCACCGCATCCTCGCCCACCTCGCGCTGCCGAGCGCACGGGACGACCCCGAATCCGCGGCCGTGGTGTTTCCCCCGCGAGCGACCAGCCCGCACCCCCCTTCGCGCTCCCGTCGTGAAGTCGCCGGCCCGCCGGCCCGGGCGGTCTTCTGCCCGTCGCCACCGGCGCGCCATGGTGTCGCGGACTCCCCGGCCCGCCGGCCGCTGCCGTTTGACCACGCCCATGGACTCTGGCAGGATCGCCGCACGATGGCAGGCGTTATCCGCGCTGTGCCAAGCGGTTAGACGCCGGCCGTGCCTTGGAACGGGTGTTATGTTACCTACGATCCGAACGGGTGGGGCAGTCTGCCTCGGGTCCTAGTCGCGCAGCGGGAGGGGTCCAATGAGCGAGCAACTGGATCAGCGATTCGCCACCACACCTATGCCGGGAGGTGGCTGGGCACCGATCGGGAGAAGCAGTCAGCGAGGAAAACGTCTTGTTCGGATAGATGTCGATGTCGACAAGCGTCTGGCGCGTGTGGAGTTTCAGATTGGCTTCGGTGAACCAGGTGACGAACGCCCGGTGCAC
>DATGCY010000028.1:0-3414 GCA_035311385.1 Candidatus Methylomirabilota bacterium | reverse complement strand
GACCGCGCGCAAGCTCTACGGCAGCCCCGGGCGAAGCTGAATACGCGGCGCGGCCCTCGTCCGGCCGTGCTAGATTCTCGGCCGGAAGGAGACGCCCATGGCCCCCAACGCCGCTCTCCCGCTGTCCCGCTACACCGTGCTCGACCTCACCCGCGCCCGCGCCGGACCCACCTGCGTGCGGCAGCTCGTGGACTGGGGCGCCCGCGCCATCAAGATCGAGATGCCCGGCGGGCGCTCGGGCGACGGCATGGGAGGCAACCGGCACGGCTTCGACTTCCAGAACCTGCATCGCGGCAAGGAGGCCATGACCCTGAACCTCCGCGAGGCGGAGGGCGTGGCCATTTTCAAGCAGCTTGCGCGCACGGCCGACATTGTCGTGGAGAACTACCGCCCCGACGTGAAGCGGCGGCTCGGCATCGACTACGAGAGCCTGCACGCCCTCAATCCGCGCCTGATCTACGGGAGCATCTCCGGTTTCGGGCAGAGCGGGCCGTATCGTGACCGGCCGGGCGTCGACCAGATCGCGCAGGGCATGGGCGGGCTCATGTCCATCACGGGCATCCCGGGCCAGGGGCCCGTGCGCGTGGGCATCCCCATCGCCGACCTCTGCTCGGGCATTCTCCTCGCCCAGGGCATCCTGGTCGCTCTCATCGAGCGCGACAGCACCGGAGAGGGGAAGTGGGTGCACACCTCCCTACTGGAGGCCATGCTCTCCATGCTCGACTTCCAGGCTTCACGCTGGCTGATGAGCGGCGAGGTCCCACCCCAGGCGGGGAACAACCACCCCACGGGAATTCCCACCGGCGTGTTCGAGACCAAGGACGGCCACATCAACATCGCGGCGGCCGGCGATGAAATCTACGAGCGCCTTTGCGGCGCCATCGGGCGTCCCGACCTTCGCACCGACCCGCGCTTCGCCACCGCCAAGGCGCGCTCCACGAATCGAGACCTGCTCATGGAGGTGCTGATGCCCGTGACGCGCCAGAAGGACAGCGCCACCTGGATCAAGGTCCTCAACGATGCGGGCGTGCCCTGTGGGCCGATCTACCGCGTGGACGAGGCGTTCGAGGACCCGCAGGTGCGGCATCTGGAGATGGCGCAACCGGTCCACTCGCCCGTGCTGGGTGATCTGACCATCCTGGGGCACCCCGTCTCGCATGGAACGAAGCGCCGGCCCATCCGCGGCCCCGCACCCGAGCTGGGCCAGGACAACGAAACCATCCTGACGGAACTCGGCTACACCAAGGACCAGATTGCCGACCTTGCCCACCGCGGCATCATCTAGATGACGGCGCGGGAGTCGAGGAGCCGCTACAGCCGGGAGAAATCGATCTCGTCGGCGCGCGTCCAGTCGAGCGCTCCGGCGGCGCCCACCTTGGACCGCACGTCTTTGAGGAACTCGAAGCCGTCCGATGTGAGACGGTACTGACCGGGAGCGCCATCCGCCTCGATGAGCCCCGAGGCGAGGAGCCGATCGAGGGCGGCGGCGCGCTCCGGGTCCCTCACGGAGTTCGCGGCCCGCCCTCGCCCGCCCTTCTCGACGTCCAGGAGCACTTCCAGTCGGTAGAGCTTCTGGCGAAGCTCCCTCGCGCTACCGAGAAGATCGCTCATCGCTGCCTCCCTGCTTTGTCGGCCGTTCACTCGGCTGACCGCGGGCGCCATTATGAAGCCCGCCGCTCTACTGTGCACTCTCGATCGACGAAAGGGACCATCATGACCGCGCGGCAACGCCTCCTCCGCAGCGCCGCCCTAGCCCTCCTCGCGATCCCGCTCGGCGCCTGCTCCAGGTCCGTCACGGTGAGCTCGGCCCGGATGTGCTCGGCGGCAGGCGGCACCTACGTCGCAAACGTGTGCAGCCAGGGAACAAGACGGACGACCGCGGTGCAGATGTGCCAGGCTCACGGCGGCGTCTACGATCCCGTGGCCGACATGTGCGAGATCCCGCGCTCGAGCAGATAGGGACGTCGAACAGGTGCCGGCCGGCCGGACGTTACGCCGGCGGCTATCCGCGGCGACGGCGCGGGGACCCCATCCCCGCCTTGTGGCGCTGGCCGCGCCGCCGTGGCTTCACCCGTCGCGCGGGGCAGCGCGGCAGGCACCCAGAGGCATTCTAGCGCCTCGCGGGGCCCGAGAACTCACAAGGAGAGACGGCGAAGCCTGAGCGCGTTGGCGATGACGGACACCGAGCTGAGGGTCATGGCGAGGCTCGCCAACATCGGGCTCAGGAGCATGCCCGTGAAGGGATAGAGCACACCTGCCGCCACCGGCACCCCCAGCGCGTTGTAGGCGAAGGCGAAGAAGAGATTCTCGCGGATGTTGCGCATGGTGGCGCGGCTCAGTCCTCGGGCTCGCGCCACGCCCCGCAGGTCCCCCTGCACGAGCACGACTCCGGCGCTCTGCATCGCCACGTCGGTGCCGGTCCCCATGGCGATGCCTACGTCGGCCTGAGCCAGGGCCGGCGCATCGTTCACACCATCGCCGGCCATGGCCACGGCGTGCCCGTGCTCGTGGAGGCGCTTTACCATCTCAACCTTCTGTGCGGGAAGGACTTCAGCCTCCACTTCGTCGAGGCCGAGCCGGCGGGCGACGGCCGCTGCGGTGGTGCGACTATCGCCGGTAACCATGACGAGGCGCACGCCCTCGGCGTGGAGACGCGTGATGGCCTCCGGCGTCGTCGCCTTGATCGGATCCGCCACGCCGAGCAGGCCTGCGGGTCGACCGTCGACCACCACGAACATCACGGTCTGCCCGTCGTGACGCAGCTCCTCGGCGCGGTCGTTCAGGCTCGACGGGTCGACGCCGAGATCGTCGAGCAGGCCTCGATTGCCGAGGGCAACCTTCTTGCCGTCGACGAGGCCCGTCACGCCCTTGCCCGTCACCGATCGAAAGTCGGATACGTCTGCGAGGGACAGCCCCTTCGCCTGGGCGTCGGCCACGATGGCCGCGCCGAGCGGATGCTCGCTGCCTCGCTCGAGGCTCGCGGCGAGCCGGAGGACTTCGGTTTCGGGAGCCTCGATCGCCACTATCGTGCTCAGGCGAGGCCGTCCCTCCGTGAGGGTGCCCGTCTTGTCGATGACGAGGCTGTCGATGCGCTCCAGCACCTCGAGCGCCTCGGCGCGCTTCACCAGGATGCCCGCCAGCGCGCCGCGTCCCGTGGCCACCATGATGGACATGGGCGTGGCCAAGCCAAGCGCGCACGGACACGCGATGATCAGGACGGCGACGGCATTGAGCAGCGCATGTGCCATGCGCGGCGCCGGGCCGAGCCAGGCCCAGAGCACGAATGTGAGCCCGGCGGCCATCACCACGGCGGGCACGAAGTAGGATGCGACTACGTCGGCCAGCCGCTGGATCGGCGCGCGGCTGCGCTGCGCCTCGCTCACCAGGCGCACGATCTGGGCGAGGAGCGTCTCG
>DATGCY010000027.1:0-3647 GCA_035311385.1 Candidatus Methylomirabilota bacterium | reverse complement strand
TCGCGAAGCGCCGCGCGCACCCGCGCGGGCCGCTTCGAGGCGGCATGGGCGCTGGTCAGCGAGATGCCAATGCTCATGGGCAGTCCTCCGCGCCGGATGCTAGGCGCCGCGGCCGCGGGCTGTCAAGGCGGCCGCCTGGCGCGGCGTGCTAAAGATGTGGCCGTGACTATCGCGACCCGCGCCTTCCCCTGGTATCTGTCAGGCATCGCCTCGTGGTTCTCGAGCTACGGGATGCAGACCATCGTGTTCCCGTGGCTCGTCACCGTGGTGCTGCACGAGCCCGCCGCGCGCGTGGGTATCGCGCAGATGTCGCTAATGGCGCCATCCATCGTCTTCATGATGCTGGGTGGCGCGGTGGCGGATCGCACCGACGTGCGCCGGCTCCTCGCGCGCGGTCACCTCATCGTGGCGTTGCCGCCGCTCATGCTCGCCGCCGCCATTACCCAAGGTTGGCTCAGCTACGGCGCGCTCATCGTCTACGCGTTGGCCGTGGGCACGTTCGGCGCCTTCGTCGTCCCCGCGCGTGACGCCATGCTCGGGCGTGTCGCCGGCGCGGATCTCGGCCGGGCGGTGGCGATCATGAGCGCGACGCAGTTCGCCGCGCAGCTCGCGGGTATCGCGGCGGGCGCGGCAGCCGGCCACGTGGGCGCGCCGGCCCTGCTCGTGCTCCAGGCGGTGATCCTCGCCGGCGGGGGCCTGGCTGCGCTGCGCCTTCCCCCGGCGCCGCCCTCGCCGCACGCGACCGCGCAAAGTCGCCGCGCCGCGATGGTGGACGGCCTGCGTGAAGCCATGGCCTCGCCGGTGATCGCGCCCGTGCTGATCGCGCAGCTCGGCGTCGGCATCCTCTACGTGGGTGCCTTCCTCGTGGTGATGCCGCTGCTCGTGCGCGACGTCTACGCGGGCGGCTCGGCCGAGCTGTCCCTGGTGTCGTTCTCCTTTTGGGGCGGAACCATCGCGGCGACCCTGGCGCAGATCCGCATCGGCGCCATGCGGCGACCGGGCCGCGCCATCCTGCTCGCGCTCACCTTCGGCGCGCTGGTGCTCGCGGCGATGTCGCTCGCCCTGCCCTTCCGTGGCCTGCTCGGCCTCTGCCTGGCGTGGGGCCTGGGCGCGGGCGTGGTAATCACGCAGGGCCGGACGCTCGTGCAGCACGCGGCGCCCGTCAGCCACCGCGCGCGCATTCTCTCCCTGTTCCAGCTCGGGCTCATGGGCGGGGCGCCGGTCGGCGCGCTGCTGATTGGCTATCTCGCCGCCTTCACGGGCCCGCGCGCGGCGCCCGTGTACCCGGCCGCGTGCATGCTACTGATCCTCGCCGGCCTCTTCGCACGCTCCCAGCTCTGGCGACAGGGTGCTCCCGCCTAGTCGCTGCCAGGGCGTGCTATTGTTTCCTGCGCTCGGCTCACCGCGTCACCTTTGGGGGCGTCAACCGGCGCATCCGGGACTCAACATCCTTCAGGGAGAAGACAATGACGGCTTCTTCTGGTCGAGGCGGTAAGGATCTGCTGCTATCACGACGCGACGTGCTGGCTCTGACCGCCATGGGCCTCGCTGCCTCCACTTTGCCCGCCCACGCCAGCACCCCTGGCCAGTTGACGTTCGCGGTGCATGTCGCGCTCACACCATCCTGGTTCGATCCGGCGGAAAGCACGGGGATCATCACACCGTATATGGTGATGTACGCACTCCACGATGCCATCGTGAAAGCGATGCCCGCCCAAATTCAGACGCCCAGCCTTGCCGAGACGGTGACCATCGCCAAGGACGGCCGCACCTACGATTTCGTCCTGCGCCAGAATGCCCTGTTCCACAACGGCGAACCCGTCACGGCCGACGATGTGAAGTTCTCGTATCAGCGTTATCGCGGCGCCGACTCCAGCCTCCTGAAGCAGCGCGTAGACAAGATCGAGACACTGAGCGCGCGCCATATCCGGATCAAGTTGAAGGAACCATGGCCCGATTTTCTGACCTTTTACGCGGGCGCCACGGGGGCTGGATGGATCGTTCCAGAGAAATACGTGACGAAGGTTGGCGAAGCCGGTTTCAAGAAGGCTCCAATCGGCGCCGGACCCTACAAGTTCGTCTCGTTCACGCCGGGTACTGAACTGGTGCTGGAAGCGTTTGACCAGTACTGGCGCAAGGCGCCGCGCGTGAAACGGCTCGTGATGAAGGTCATTCCCGACGAGGCCACGCGGGTCGCGGCGCTGAAGAGAGGGGAGGTGGACATCGCGTATTCCATTCGCGGCGAAACCGCAGAGGCGGTGAAGCAAACGCCGGGACTGACCTTGAAAGCCGTTGCGGTCCAGGGAACGTTCTGCGTGTATTTCGCCGATCAATGGGACCCGAAATCTCCTTGGCACGATGTCCGGGTACGCCGCGCCGCCAGCCTCGCCATCGATTGCCAGACCATCAATCACGCGCTGACCCTGGGCTTTTCCCAGGTCACCGGCAATCCGATCGTTCCCAACATGTATGAATATTTCTGGCAGCCTCCGAAGCCGGTCTTCGATACGGCTCAGGCGAGACGGCTCTTGGCGGAGGCGGGGTATCCCAGCGGCCTGGATGCAGGCTTCTACTATTGCGATTCCTCCTACGCGAACGTGGCGGAGGCTGTGGTCAACAATCTCCGAGAAGTCGGCATCAGAGTTCAGATCCGTGCCATCGAGCGCGCGGGCTTCCTCAAGGGCTATGGCGAGAAACAGTTCAAGAACCTCATCCAGGCCGGACCTGGTGCGTTCGGCAACGCAGCGACGCGGTTGGAAATGCTCGTGGTGAAGGGCGGGCAGTTCGTCTACGGCAACTACCCCGACATCGACGCGCTGTTCGCTCAGCAGGCAGGGGAGATGGATCGCGGCAAGCGCGAGGCCGTACTCCATAAAATGCAGCAAATGATGGTGGAGCGGTCGATCTTCGCACCGATCTGGCAGCTGGCGTTCATCAACGGCGTCGGGCCGCGCGTGACCGAATCAGCGTTGGGGTTGATCCCGGGTTTTCCCTATACGGCGCCTTACGAGGATCTCGCACTGAAGGACGGATGAGAGCGTAGCGAGCATTACGGGCGACTCTGACGATCCTGCCTCATGTTCTGACCGTCGGCAGGTGACATACAATCCCTTCTCCGTGAGCTGAGCGCGAAGCGGAGGTTCTGGCTCGATGCACGATCGCTATCGCGCCGTCGACGCGTGGGTGCGACGGCTCTTGCCCGCGACGCCTCCCGCCATTCTCCTCGGCGTCGGCTCTCCGAACGACCTCAGCATGCTCCGGAGCTTCGCCCGGCGCGGTATCCCGGTCCTGCACCTCGTATCGGGGCGGCTCATCGGCTCGTTCTCCCGGTTCGGGGTCCGTGTGGGCATGCCGCCCGTGGAATGGGAGCCCGAAGAGTGGCTGGGCGCGCTCGATCACATCGCGTCGGCTCTCGGGTCGGCGGCCGTTCTGTTCGCACTCATGGACGAGCACTGCGAACTCGTCGCGCGCCACGCCGAGCGCTTGCGCGGCAAGCTTCGCTTCGTCGTGCCCGACGCCGAAACGTGCGCGGGAATCATCGTCAGGGCCGAGTTTCGAACGTTTACAACCGCGCCGCAGCGGGCTGATATTGGTGAAGGGAACGCCAACCTTGGCGAAGTCCATGAACCCATATCCGCCGTCCTCCT
>DATGCY010000026.1:0-18091 GCA_035311385.1 Candidatus Methylomirabilota bacterium | reverse complement strand
TCGTGGTCAGAAGGTTACGGGGAGCGACGTGAGCCCGCGCAGGGTCGAGGACTCCCGCCACTCCGGAACGTTCGAGACGAGGCTGAGCTTGGGGAAGCGGCGCACCAGGGTGCCGAGGGCGATCTGGCCCTCGAGACGCGCGAGAGGCGCGCCCAGGCAGAAGTGGATTCCGAAGCCGAAGGCGATGTGGCGATTCTCCTTCCGCGTCACGTCGAGGCGGTCGGGATCGGCAAACTGCTTGGGATCGCGATTGGCGGCGCCGATGACGGACACCACCACCGAGTTCTTGGGGATGCGCTTCCCGCCGATCTCCACCTCGGCGGTGGTCATGCGGCCCGTGCGCTGCACGGGACCGTCGAAGCGCAGGAGCTCCTCGATGCCCGTCTGGATCAGGGCGGCCTCATCGTGGAACGCGCGGAACTCGTCCGGATGCTGGAGGAGAGCGAGGAGCCCGTTGCCGATCAGGTTGACGGTGGTCTCGTGGCCGGCGATGAGGAGGAGCATGCACGTCGAGACGAGCTCGGCCTCACTGAGCTTGTTGCCTTCCTCCTCCGCCGCGATCAGCCCGGTGAGGAGGTCGGAGCGTGGGTCCTTCCGTCGCGTCGCGATGAGGGAGCGGAAGTAGTCCGCGAGGTCCATGCGCGCCTGGCGGCCACGAGGGATGACGTCGGAATCGGCGGGCAGGATCCCCGCATCGAGACTGCGCGCGATGTCGGTCGACCAGCCCTTGAACACGTCCTGATCCGAGGCGGGCACGCCGAGCATCTCGCAGATCACCCGCACGGGGAGGGGATAGGCGAGGTCCTCGATGACGTCCATGGCCCGCGCGCTCTCCACGCGATCGAGGAGCCCGTCGACGATCTCCTGGATGTGCGGGCGCAGCCCCTCGACCACGCGCGGGGTGAAGGCGCGGCTCACCAGCGCGCGCAGCCGCGTGTGATCGGGCGGGTCCTGGAACAGCATGTCGCGGGCGCGCGACATGTCCTGGGTCAGGCCGAGCCGCGCTTCCATGAGCTTGGCCATGCCTTCGCGACCGAAGCGCGGATCGCGGAGGATCATGACCGCGTCGTCGTAGCGCGTGCACACCCAGACGCCGAGCGGGCTCTCGTGCACGGGATCTTCTTCCCGGAGCGCGCGATAGAACGGATAGGGATTCGAGTGGAACTCGGGCAAGAGCGGATTGAACACGGCCAGACTGGATGGCACCTAGAGCCCGCCTTTCAGACGTGAATGCGAGGAATGGCGGGAGTCTACGCGGGTCCGGGGGAGCCTGTCAAAGGCTCGGCGGCCGCGCGCGACGCGAGCTGCCACTTGAGGACCTTGCCCGTCGCGCCTTTGGGCAGCTCGCTCACCACGGACACTCGGCGCGGATACTTGAACGCGGCGAGGCGGCCGCGGCAGAAGGCGACCAGCTCCTCCGCTCCCGCGCGCGCGCCGGGCCGAAGGGTGACGAAGGCGGCCACCTCCTCGCCGAGGGCGGCGTCGGGGATGCCCACCACCGCAGCCTCGGCCACGGCGGAGTGGGCGAGGAGCGTCGCTTCCACCTCACCGGGCACCACGGAGTAGCCGCCGCGCAGGATCAGCTCCTTCTTGCGCCCCACGATGCTCACGTAGCCCTCGGCCGAGATGCGCGCGAGATCGCCGGTGCGGAACCAGCCGTCGCGCAAGACGGCGCGCGTCTCCTCCTCGGCCTCGAGATAGCCGTCCATGGCGGCGGGGGTGCGGATCCACAGCTCGCCGACCTCGCCCGGAGCGCAGGGATCTCCGGCATCGTCCAGCGCGCGCAGCGCCACGCCGGGCACGGCACAGCCGATGGACTCGGGCACGTCCCGTGAGTCGTCGGCGAGATAGGAGATAGGGCGGAAGAGCTCGGTCATGCCGTAGCCACGGAGGATCCTCACGCCCGTGCGCCGACGCCACGCCTGGCTCAGCTCCCACGAGCAGGGCGCGGCCCCCGAGAGCGCGCAGCGCACGGTGGCGCAGGAGGCTCCCGACAGGCCGGGCAGCTCGAGCATCTTCTGGAACATGGTCGCCACCCCCGGGAAGACCGTGACGCGGTGGCGCTCGATGGCGCGCAGCGTCTCCTCGGGGGTGAAGCGCTCCACGAGTGCGACGGTGGCGCCGGCGAGGAGCGGCGCCAGCAGGGCGCCGTTGAGCCCGAAGGAATGCGCGAGGGGCAGCGCGGCCAGCACCACATCCGCCGCGGTGAGCCGCATCACCGGCCCGGCCCACGACTCGTTGGCGGCGCGGAGCGCGGCATGCGAGAGGACGGCCCCCTTGGGGCGGCCGGTGCTCCCCGAGGTGTAGAGGATCAGGGCTGGGGCCCGAGGCTCCGCGGCTTCGTACTCGCCCTCGTCGGCGGACACGTCGTCGAGGACGACGGCGGGGGCGAGGTGACCGACGATGGCCTCGCGCTCCGCGCTCGAGAGGAGCGGATTGAGGGGGGCGACCGTCGCGCCGAGCTTGAGGCCGCCCCAGAGCCCCGCCGCGAATCGCCAGTCGTTGCCGACGAGGAGCGCGATCCGATCGCCCGCGCGGACTCCCCGGCGCGCGAGAGATCGCGCGGCGCCGCCCGCCCGCCGCTCGAGGGCGCTCCAGCTGAGCCTGCCGTCCTTCCACACGAGAGCCGGGGTCTCCCCGCGTCGTCGGGCGACGGCCTCGAGGAGCGCGGCGAAGCTCCCGCTCACGGCCGCCCGGGATCCTTGAATCCGTAGTCCGCGAGGTCGATGCGTCGCCACGTCTCGGGAGGCACGCGGTGCCGCGGAGTATAGGCGCCGAGGGAGGGCTTGGCCGTGGCATCCACGCCCCACTTCGCGGAGTAGCCGTCCTCCTTCGTCGAGGGATCGAGATCGGAGCCGCGCGCGTGAGTGACGATGGTGATGTCTCGATCGGGCTGGCAGCGCGTGGCCAGGGCCCACGTCACCTGCCGGTCGTCGAAGATGTCGACGTCGTGATCGACGACGACCACTCGCTTCATGTACATGTCCGCGCCGAGCACGGAGAGGATGGCATTCTTGGCCTGTCCCGGCAGCCGCTGCTCGATCGACACGTAGCAGGTGAAGGGCCCGGGCACGCGGACCGCCTTGACCGAGGGAACCATGGCTCGCACCGCCCGGTAGAGATTGGCTTCCATGGGGATGGTCGAGAGCAGCATGTGATCGAGATGTGCCACGGTGATGTCCTGGAAATAGGCGCCGGCGCGATGGGTGATGGCCTTGACCTTGACCACCTCGCGCTCGCGCTCGCCCAGGCTGTACCCCGTGAACTCGCCGAAGGGGCCCTCGGCCGTGCGCGCGCCGGGCTGGATCTCCGCCTCGATGATCATCTCGGCGTGGGCGGGTACGAGGACGTCCGAGGTCTCGCACTGCACCAACTCCAGCGGCTCGCGCAGGAGCGCACCCATGATCGCGCGCTCGTCCTCGTCGATGGAGCCGATGGCCAGCGCTCCCAGCGCGATGGCGGGATGCACACCGATGGCGAAGCCCACGGGCAGGGGCGCGCCCTGCGCCTCCGCGATCCGCTGGAACTCCCAGAGATGCTTGCCCAGGGTGAGATGGATCGAGGTCGTGTCGCGCCCCTTGATCATGAGGCGGTTGTAGGCGCAGTTCCAGTTCTCGCGCGTGGGGTCCTTGGCGAAGGAGATGGCGGAGGTGAGATAGGCGCCCGCATCGCCCTCGTGGTGCAGGATCTGCGGCAGATCGTAGAGATTGACCCGTTCACCGGTGAGGATCACGTCCTTGCAGGGGCCGCTCTTCACCACGCGCGGCGGGATCGGCTTGTCCATCGCGCGGAGATAGGTGGGGAGCATGTCGGACGCGGCGGCGCCCATGGCGAGGGCGAGGCGCGAACGACTGGCGTGCAGATTCGTCAGCACGGGAAACTTCGTGCCACGCATCCGCTCGCAGATGAGGACGGGCCGCCGCCGCGCCTCGCGTTCGAGCTTCACCACGAGGGCGGTGAGCTCGTAGGCGGGGTCGATTTCCCGGGAGATCGTCACGATCTCCTCAGGCTTGGACCGCTTCACCAGATCGAGGAAGTCCGGGAGGCTCTGCGCCATGAGAGAACTCCTTCAGTTCGATCGTTGGAGCCAGGGGCACCCCACCCGCTCCAGCCACTGGAGGAGCCAGGTGGTGGCGACGCCGAGCAGACCGAAGGTGACCACGCCCGCGAACACCTTCCGCGTGTCGAGGAGCTGAAAGGCTTCCCACAGCAGAAAGCCCAGGCCCGCCTTGGTCGCCTCGATCTCGGTGATGAAGACGAGGATGAGGGCCATGCCCGCGCCCAGCCGCAGCCCTGTGAAGATGTTGGGCAGCGCGCCGGGGAGGATGACCTTGGTGAAGATCTGGATGCGGGTGGCTCCCAAGTCGCTCGCCGCCTTGAGGAGGACGGGGCTGATCGACCGCACGCCCGTGATGGTGTTGACGAGGACGAGGAAGAGCACGCCGATGGCGATGGTGGCGATCTTGGAGGCATCGCCCAGCCCGAACCAGAGAAGGAAGAGGGGAAAGAGCGCGGACTTCGGGATGGGATAGACGGCAGCGACCCAGGGATCGAGCACGTCCTCGATCCAGCCTACCGCTCCCGCGAGAAGTCCCAGCACGATGCCGGCCGCCGCCCCATAGACGAAGCCCTGCAGGACGCGGTTCAGGCTCACCAGCACGGCCCAGGGAAGCTGGCCGGAGCGCGTCATCTCCCACATCGAGGCGAGGACAGAGAGCGGCGCGGGAAGGAAGAGCTCACTCAGCTTGCCCGTCTGCACGAGGAGCTGCCAGAGGACGAGGAGGCCGACCACGGAGGCAAGCTGACGAAGATGCGAGGCCGTCACAGGGCCATGGCCTGCGTCACCTCGTCGCCGAGGAGTCCGTCGAGCTGGTCGAGTATCGCCGCCTCCTGACGGCCCGTCACGTGGCGCGGACGGGCCAGTGGCACGTCCACGATGCGCTTGATGCGTCCGGGGCTGGCCGTCATGAGCACGATGCGACTGCCCAGCAGCACGGCTTCCTGCAGGCTGTGCGTGACGTAGACAAACGTCTTGCCCGTCTCCCGCCAGATGCGGAGCAGCTCGTCTTGAAGCACGCGGCGGGTCTGCGCATCGAGAGCGGCCAGCGGCTCGTCGAAGAGGAGGATCTGCGGATCGTTGGCCAGCGCCCGCGCGAGGGCGACGCGCTGGCGCATGCCGCCCGAGAGCTCATGGGGATAGCGATGCTCGGCTCCCGTAAGGTTCACGAGCTCGATGAGCCGCCGCGCTGCGACCTCACGCTCCGCGCGCGCCACGTGGCGCACCTCCGGGCCGAAGACCACGTTGCCGAGCACGGTGCGCCAGGGAAAGAGCGCGTAGTCCTGGAAAACCATGCTGGTGAGCTTGGCGTGCCCGCGGGCCTGCGGGAACCTGATCTCGCCCGAGGATGGCGCCTCGAGTCCCGCGATGATCTGGAGCAGGGTGGACTTGCCGCATCCGGATGGGCCGAGAAAGATGAGGAACTCACCCGCCTGCACGTCGAGAGAGATCGACTGGAGCGCGACCACGCGCTCGCCGGTGCGCTTGATCAGCCAGGTCTTGCCGACGTCACGGAGAGCGAGGAGCACCCGCGCAACCTATTCGAGAAAGGTGAGATCGACCACCCGCTCCATAGGCACCTTTTCCTTCACCCAGCCCATCTGATGAAACCAGTCCTGCATGGCGGCGAGGTCCTGCACGCGTGGCCGCGCGCTGCCATCCACGTAGGGGGGGAAGGTCGCCTGGATCGTCTCCACGGGCAGCTTCATGTGCCTCGAGATCATGCCCGCGACCTCCGGATCCTTGAGCCCGCGCTGATTGTAGAGCTTCACGCCCTGCACGTAGGCTTGGAGGAACTCGCGGGCCACCTTCGGACGCTCCTTCATGAACTTGGCCGCGTACATGATCACCGCGACCTGAGAGGTGCTGATGGCCGGCGTCTGCTCGGGGAGGAAGAGTCGCACGCCGACCTTCTGCTGCTCTGCCTGCATGCCCCACGGCTCGGGGACGAAGGCGGCGTCCACCGCTTTCGCGGCGAGCGCCTTGATCCCTTCTGGATAGCCGACGTAGACGATGTCCACGCTGTCGAAGCCGAGGCCGCCGTGCTCCAGCATCTTGGCGAGCATGTAGTCGAAGTTGATCCCCTTGGCCCCGCTGGCGATCTTGAGGCCCTTGAGGTCCTTGATCGACTTGACCCGGCCGGAGTCGACGAGATCTTTGCGCACGACGAGCGGGGTGAAGTTGTAGCCGGGCCGTGTCTGCCCCTTGTCCGCCACGATCTTGAAGTCCATGCCGCCCGCGATGGCGTTGTAGAGACCGGCGGACGGCGTGCCGATGGCCACGTCGAGCTGACCGGTGGCGAGGGCGGGGACCATCTTGGCCCCGGAGGCGAAGGGCTCGATCTCCACCGTGATGCCGCGGGCCTGGAAGTATCCCTTGTCGATGGCGATGTAGAGGCCGACGTTGGAGATCGAGGGCAGCTCGCCCATCTTCACCACGTCGGCGGCGAGGGCGGGCAGCGGATACACGAGAGCGAAAGCGAGGACAGCCAGTCCTGCCCATCGTCGCGCGCGAGTGGTCACGGGTGTCTCTCCATCTGGGGCGAGGGACGTCGCGTAAGAGTAGCTCGGGTCGCCGAGGGGATTCAAGCCATCCCAGGGCGGATTAAAGCCTGGGCATGACCTCGCGCGCGAAGAGCTCGAGACCGGGGATGTCCTCCTGGTCGAGGGCCTGGAGCATGACGCGCTGGAGTCCCGCCCCCTTCCACGCTTGAAGGTCGGCGACGATACGCTCCGGCGGCCCAGCCAGGAAGGAGGCGGCGTGCCAGCCCGCCTCGTCCACGGGAAGGGCAGGAAAGATCTCGCGGATGGTCGCGATGCGGCGGGCTACCTCGGCCGAGGTATGGCCGATGGCGCAAGGGATCATGAGCGAGCGCGCGATGGACTCCGGGTCGCGTCCGAAGGCGCGGCAGTGCTCCGCGAGCACCTGGCGCCGCTGAGTGAAGCCGGCGATGTCCACCCGGGTCACGTTCCACTCGTCGGCGAATTCGGCCACGATCTTGAGGGTGCGCTTCTCGCCGCGTCCCCCGATGACGATACGGTAGCGGCCGCGCGATGGACCGGGATAGGTCTCTGCCTTCTCCAGCGTGAAGGAGGGCTGTTTGAGGGTGACGGGCTGGCCCCGCTCGAGAGCGCGGATGAGCCGCGCGCCCGCCTCGAGCCGATCGAGCCGCTCCTTGAGCGTATAGAACGGCACGCCGAACATCCGGTGCTCGTGCTCGTTCCACCCGGCGCCCAGGCCGAGGTCGAGCCGCCCGCCGGAGAGCGTGTCCACCGCCGCCGCCATCTTGGCAAGGAGAGCGGGGTGATAGAAGGTGAGCGGGGAGACCAGGGGACCGAAGCGGATACGCGTCGTGCGGATGGCGAGCGCGGTGAGCGATGTCCATGTCTCCAGCGACGGCCGCGTGGCCACGCCGCCCAGCCCGGTGAGATGGTCGGAGCGGCAGAGCGACTCGTAACCGAGGTCCTCCGCGGCCCGCGCGAGACGGAACCATCGCTCCCACGTGAGCCCTTCTTGCCCCTCGATCATGATGCCGACTTTCATACGGCCTCCTTGGCTTGACACCTTACCTCATCCACGGCCAAATGAAGCGGTCATGTCAGGCTCCGCCGGGCCGCGACTGCTCCTGCTCGTGCCGACGACGACGTACCGCACGGAGGACTTCGTGGAAGCAGCTCGCCGGCTCGACGTGGAGCTCGTGGTGGCGGCGGAGAAGCCTAACGCGCTTGCCGCGTCCCTGCCGGATCATCTCCTCACGCTGCCCTTCGACGATCCATCCGCGGCGGCCGCCCTCATGCGCGAGTACGCGAGGACGCGGCCCATCGCCGCCGTGGTACCCGTGGACGATGCCACCAGCGTGGTGGGGGCGGCCATCGGCGAAGCACTCGGGTTACGCGCCAATGCGCCCGGCGCGGTGCAGGCCACGCGTGACAAGGCGACGATGCGCCAGGCCCTGGCGCGCGCGGGCGTCCGCCAGCCAGGATTTCGCGTGTACCCGCTCGGGGCCGATCCGCAGCTCGTGGCGACCCGCGTGCGCTATCCGTGCGTGCTCAAGCCGCTGGTGCTGTCGGCCAGCCGCGGCGTCATGCGCGCGGACGATTCCCACCAGTTCGTGGCGATGTGGGCAAGGCTGGCGGCGATCCTCGCCGAGCCCGACGTGCGGGCGCTCGGGGAAGGGGCGCGAAAGATTCTCGTGGAGGACTTCGTCGCCGGTGTCGAGGTGGCGCTGGAGGGACTTCTCACGGAGGGTCGCCTCAGCACCCTGGCCATCTTCGACAAGCCGGACCCGCTCGACGGGCCCTTCTTCGAAGAGACGATCTACGTGACACCGTCGCGGCTGCCCGGGGCGACCCAGGAAGCCCTCGCCACCTGCGCGGCGGAAGCGGCGCGGGCGCTCGGCCTCTCGGATGGGCCCGTCCATGTCGAGCTTCGGATCAACGAGGCCGGCCCCTGGCTCATTGAGCTCGCCGCGCGCTCCATCGGCGGCCTGTGCTCGCGCACCCTCACCTTCGGCACCGGCATGTCCCTCGAGGAGATCATCGTGCGCCACGCCCTCCGCTGGCCCGTTGCCTCCTTGGAGCGCGCCCACCCGGCTGCGGGGGTGATGATGATTCCCATTCCGCGCGGGGGCATCCTCGAGGGCGTCACGGGGCTGGAGGCGGCTCGCGCCGTCCCCGGCGTCGAGGACATCACCATCTCGATGCATCGGGGTCAGCGTGTGGTGCCGCTCCCCGAAGGCTCCGCGTATCTCGGTTTCATTTTCTCGCGCGGTGGAAGCGCGGTGGAGGCCGAGGCCTCGCTGCGCCGGGCGCACGCTCTGCTCGACTTCGCGATTCAATGAGGTGAATCGGCGCCGGCCGCCTTCGAGGCGTCGGCGCCGCGCTTGTCACGGCGAACGGCCGTCCGGTCTTCGAGCTGGCGCGTGGGAGTGGGGCGCCACCCCCGCGCCGTGAGTGTGGCCGTAATGGGTGTAGCCGCCCGAGGGCCGCGGGCGGGGAGCGACGCTCGGACGATTGAAGTTGGTCGCGGGCATCTCGAACACGCGGACGGCCCGCCCGCCGTCGGCCGGGCATTGCGCATCCACCGCGGCCTGGCTCATGGGCCGCGACACCTCGAAGCTCGCTCCACAGCTTTCGCAGCGGAACGGGTAGCGGGGCATCGCGGCTAGCCCACGCCGTCGCCGGCTGCTCGATCCTCGCCGGTGATGTGCGCCTGCCAGTAGTGGTTGGTCTTGGCGAGCACGGTGATGATGCTCTTCACCTCATCTTCGAGCCGGTAATCGGGACCGGCTGGCACGAGCAGCCGATCTTCCTCGACGCGCGCCTCCACGTTCTCCAGAATGATAGTGGCGCAGAGCCACGCGGCCATCGCACGGGATTCGCACGTCACGGCAAGCCAGCCGTCACCCGTCGGCTCCGCGTAGAGCCCCGTGGTCTCCCAGATGCCGCGCCGCATCTCGTCCACCATCGTCTCATTCGTGACGGCGCTTGCTCCGAACGTCTGCGGCGCGCGCAGCGGATTGTCCGGCCCGCGATGCGGCGGCCCGCCGTAGAGCGCGAGCTCGCAGAAGCTGCCCCACATGGCGCCCCAGTCGGGCCGCCCGTCGGCGCGCAGCAGGAAGGGGGCGGAGGACATGGGCGCGGGTGGTGGCGCCGGCGCGTAATCTCTGATCCGCGACTCACGCGCGCGTCCCAGGGTCGGCCGGAGCGCGTCCAGGCAGCACGCGGGAATGCTCGCCAGTGTCACGGGCATCCGCGTGCGATCGGCGAGCCCCGCCGCGAGATCGGCGCAGGCCGAGTGCACGGCGAGGGAAACCCCCGTCTCGAGCACGACGATGATGCGCGGAGCGGCGGACTGGTCGGGGTCGGAGCGGGGCGTGAGAGAGGTCGAGTCCATAGCGCTGTCTCGCTCGCTCTCGCGAGGTGCGCGCGAGTATAGCCTGGATTGACCTCCCGCGCACCCTCTGGCACGATCGCGTCCATATGCTCGCGCGAGCACGGCGCATGGCAGTGATGACGGCTCTCGCGCTGTGTCTGTGGCCGGCGATGGCCGCCGCGGACATCCTCCTCGCGCCCGGGTTCGCTCTTCGCGTCTATGTCACCGGCGAGGGCTTCGAGACGCCTACGGGCACCCCGGGCCGCGGCATTCCCTCGACGAGCACCCTCGTAGTCGATGACAAGGGCGTGCTCTATCTGGGACGAACGGGACGTCGCTACAGCAGCGGCGAGTACGAATACCTGACTCCGCTCTATCGCATTCCCGCGGGCGGGGCCCGCCTCACTCCGTCGATGGAGTCCCGCTACTTCTACGGGCCGCCGCTTGTCAATGCCCAGCTCGGCAGCGGCCGGGGCGGGCGCGACCTCCTCGTCACCACGTTCGATCGCGATCGGCGTGTGGGCGCGCTCTACCGCATGAACGACGGTCGCGCCCAACTCCTGGCGGGCGGCACGCCCGCGGAAGGCATGGCCCTTCTCCTGGTGCAGCCGGAGGGTTGCGTGATCGACACTGCGGGCACGGTCTTCGTGGCCGATCGGGAGCGCGGGGTAGTGCTGAGCCTGGACGCGAGCGGCAAGGTGCTCGATCCGGCCTACGTGCGCGTCACGCGCCCTCGCGTTCTCGCCGTCGACGAGGCGAACCACCTCTGGATAGCCAGCGATGGGAACGCCGAGGCGCCATGGCAGCCCGGGCCGGGCGAGCTGTGGCGCGTGTCGCCCGGAGGAGAGCGGCGGCGCGTGCTGGAGGGCCCGATGGCCCAGGGGCTGGCGCCCGGTCCCGGCGGCGCAATCTTCTTCGCCGATCGCCAGGGCTCGGAGATCTTCGCCGTCACCCCAGACGGGCGGCGCGTGCATCTCGCCCGGTTCACGGACGGCCATGCGCCGCGCAGCCTCACCTTCGTGCCCGACACCGCGGAGACCCGCGCCGCCGGCATCGCCGGCGATCTGCTCGTGGTGGTGATCCGGAGCGGTGTCTTCCAGCTCAACGAGATCATGCGCATCTCGGGGCCCTTCCGTGACCTCGTCCGCCCCTAGGGAGGTGGTCGGGCTCATCGGGATGGGACTGCTCGGCTCGGCCCTTGCCGAAAATCTCGGCCGGGCGGGCCATACCGTACGCGGTTACGACATCGCTCCCGATCGCATGCACGAGCACGCGGCCCGGGGAGGCGTGCTCGCTCGCTCTCCCGCGGATGCGGCGCGCGGCGCCTCCGTGGTGATCACCTGTCTCATGACCGCGGAGCTCGTTCGCGAGGCGCTCCTCGGCGCAGACGGCGCGCTCACGTCCGCCTCGTCTGGGCTCGTGGTCATCGACCAGAGCACCATCCATCCCGAGACCTCCGCGGCCATCGCCGCCGAGCTTCGTGACCGAGGCATTCCCATGCTCGACGCTCCGGTGGGGGGCTCGAGCGGTCAGGCCCGCCGCCGCGAGGCCCCCGTCGTCGTCGGTGGGGATCCGGAGGTGTTCGCGCGGTGCCGGCCGCTCCTCGACGCCGTCGCCCAGCGCGTGCATCACATGGGACCGAACGGCTCGGGGGCGCGAGCCAAGCTGGTCATCAATCTCATCCTCGGCCTCAACCGCCTCGCCCTCGCCGAGGGCTTACTCTTCGGGCTCCGCCAGGGGCTGGACGGCAAGGCGCTGCTCGATCTACTCAAGGACAGCGGCGCCTATTCCCGGGCCATGGACATCAAGGGCCTGCGCATGCTGGAGGGCCACTTCGAGCCGGAGGGCAAGCTCGCCCAGCACCTGAAGGACGTGGACTTGATGCTCGAAGTGGGTCATGCGGCGGGCGCGCCGCTGATGGCCACCGCGCTCCACCGCCAGCTCCTCCTCGCGGGCGTCGCGGCCGGCTTGGGCGAGCGCGACAACTCCTCGATCGTCTCCGTGCTCCGCTCGCTCGTCGAGTAGATCTCGATCCACCGCGACGTCCGTGCGGAGATCCTCTCGCGCGCGGGCGAGCGCGCGGGCTGATTGACCTGTTCCTCGGGCTCTGGCAGGATCGGCAGCGCCGTCACCGGAGGCTCTGCGGCGGCTCCGCCGCTTTCGCTCCGAAGCGGGCACCTTGGAGGAGACGATGACGTCGACGTCGAGACTGTCCGCCACACGGTGCGTGCCCCGGGATCCGGGCGCGCTGCTGATCGGGCGGGCGTGGATTCCCGCCGAGGACGGTCCATCGGTCATCGCCCTGCGCGGCGACGACGCGGTGGATCTGACCCGGACCTATCCGACGGTGAGCCACCTCGTCAACGTGGCCACGCCGGGTGAGCTGCGTGCCGCCATCAAGGGCGCCCCGGTGGTGACGAGCACCGAGGCCCTCGTCTCGAACAGCGCCGAAGGGACGCGTGATGCGGCCCGCCCGTGGCTCCTCGCGCCGTGCGATCTCCAGGCCGTGAAGGCCAGTGGTGTCACCTTCGTGGCGAGCCTGCTCGAGCGCGTGATCGAGGAGCGCGCACGGGGCAACCCCGCCCTGGCCGACGGCGCGCGCCGCGAGATCCAGGCCATCGTGGGACCGGATCTGCGGGGCGTTCGCCCCGGCTCGCCGGAAGCGGCCCGCATCAAGGAGGTCCTGCTCTCCCGCGAGATGTGGTCGCAGTACCTCGAGGTGGGCATCGGTCCCGACGCCGAGCTCTTCACCAAGTGTCCGCCGATGGCCGCGGTGGGACTGGGGGCCCGCGTGGGGGTGCACCCCGCCTCCGTCTGGAGCAACCCGGAGCCCGAGCTGGTTCTCGTGCTCAACAGCGCGGGCGCCATCGCCGGCGTCACCCTCGGCAACGACGTGAACCTGCGCGACGTGGAGGGACGAAGCGCGCTGCTCCTGGGTCGCGCCAAGGACAACAACGCCTCGTGCGCGGTGGGGCCCTTCGTGCGGATGCTGGACGACGGCTTCCCGCTGGACGCCGCGCGCCGCCTGAGCTTCCAGACCACGGTGGAAGGGCTCGACGGCTTCCGCGTTTCCCACACCACCCACGTGAAGGAGATCAGCCGAGACCTCGCCGACCTCGCCGGACAGGCGCATAGCCGCTATCACCGCTATCCCGACGGCGTGCTCCTCTTCATCGGCACCATGTTCGCCCCCGTGGACGATCGGGGCGTGCCCGGCAGCGGCTTCACTCACAAGACCGGTGACGTGGTGAGCATCGTCGCCTCCGAGCTCGGCGCGCTGATCAATGAGGTGGTGCCCTGCGATGAGGCGGAGCCCTGGTCGTTCGGCACGGGCGCCCTCATGGCGAACCTCGCCCGCCGCGGCCTGCTCGGCGCGAAGACGTGACGGGACGGTGAAGCAAAGCGGCGCGCGCATCTTCACCACGCAGGCAGGCAGCCTGCCGCGCCCCGACCATCTGATCGAGCTCAACCACGCCCGTCAGGCGGGCGAGCCCTTCGACGAGCGTGCGTACCAGGAGCGGCTGGGTGCGGCGGTGGTCGAGGTCGTCCGCCGTCAGCAGCGGGTGGGCATCGACGTCCCCGGCGACGGCGAATTCGGCAAGGCTATGGGCCAGCGGATCAACTACGGCGCGTGGTGGAGCTATTCCTTCCAGCGGCTGGGCGGCCTCGAGCTGGGTATGGAGCTCTATCGCATCCCCGCCCAGCGTTCCGAGCCCGGCCGCGTCCGGCTCACGAGCTTCTCGGATCGGCGCGATCGTGGGCGCTTCGCCGCCGCCTACGCCGATCCCGACTCCGGCGTGTCGACCAATCGCGGGGGACCCGGTATGCGCCTTCCCGTGTGTCGCGGGCCGATCGTGTACACGGGTCAGGAGGCGATCCGCGCGGACATCGCGCACATGAAGGCGGCGCTGGCCGCGGCGGGAGTGGACGAGGGTTTCATGACCTCCATTGCGCCCGGGAGCGCCTCGCGCATCGGCAACGAGCACTACCGCACGGAGGAGGAGCTGATCTTCGCGTGCGCGGAGGCGATGCGCGAGGAGTATCGGGCCATCCTCGAAGCCGGCCTCGTGCTCCAGCTCGACGACCCCGCCATTGCCGAGAACTGGGACATGATCAATCCCGAGCCCTCCGTCGAGGAATACCGGAAGCTCTCCATGGTCCGGGTGGAGGCCCTCAACCATGCCCTGCGCGGCCTTCCCAAGGATCGCGTGCGCTTCCATCTCTGCTGGGGAAGCTGGCATGGCCCCCATGTCACTGACATCCCACTGCGCGACATCGTCGACGTCATGCTCTCGGTGGACTGCCAGGCCTATTCCTTCGAGGCGGGCAATGTTCGCCACGAGCACGAGTGGAAGGTGTGGCGCGACGTGAAACTGCCCGAGGGCAAGATCCTCATCCCCGGTGTGGTCAGCCACGCCACCAACGTCGTCGAGCACCCGGAGCTGGTCGCCGATCGCATCGTGCGCTTCGCGGAGCTGGTGGGGCGGGAGCGCGTGATGGCGGGCACGGACTGCGGCCTCGGCGGCCGCATTCACCCCGACATCGCCTGGGCCAAGCTGGAGACGCTCGCCCAGGGGGCGGTCCTTGCGTCCCGTCGGCTCGCCTAGCCCTCACGAAAACGTGGAGCGCGAGGCGGGGCGGGGCCCGTCGGCGAGGGCGGGGGAGCGCTCCGGCTGCGTCACCCACTCGCCTGAATCGCCGCCCTACGGGCGGCGCACAGGCTTCGGGGGTCCCACTCCGCCGGAGCGCTCCCCCGCCCTCGCCGCCACCCGCCCCGATTGCACGTACGGCATCGCGCGGCGGCTACTCCGCTAGCCAGACTCCGTCGAGCTGCTGGTTCAGGAAGTGCGAGGGGGTGATGGTCCAGCCACGCACCTTGGCGCTGTGGGCGACGATGCGGTGCCACTGCAGCGTGTAGATGTAGTGCACCTCCTCGTCGAGGAGGCGCTTCTCGAACGCGCGGAGATGGCGCTTGCGCTCCTCGGGATCCAGGGCGCGCGCCTGCTTCAGGAACAGGTCGTCGAGCATGGGATCCTTGTAGCGGCCGTAGTTGTTGTCCGCGATACCCGCGGACTGGAACTTCGCCACGTCGATGTCGGGCTCGACCACGAAGCTGCACTGGGCGTCGGAGGCGACCTCGAAATCGCCGCGCCGGAGCACGGAGACCATGGCCGCCGCCTCCACCACCTCCTGCTTCACGCTGAGCCCGATCTGCCGCCATTGGTCGATGAGCCAGATGCCCACCGGCTCATACGGCATGGGAATGCCGCGGTTCTTGAACGTGAAGGAGAAGCCCTCGGGCACGCCGGCCTCGCGCAAGAGACGCCGCGCTTCCGCCCGCGCCTTCTGGATGTCTCGCCCGTAGCCCGCCAGCTTCTCCAGCTCCGGCGTCGGCGTCGCCCACGGCGTGCCGGGGACCTGGATCCCTCCCACCTCGCGCACCACGGCGATGCGCGAGAGATTCTTCGAGGCTTCCCAGCGATCGAGGGCCAGGGTGAGCGCGCGCCGCACCCGCCGGTCGTCGAACGGCTTGCGCTCGTGGTTGATGGCGACCAGGGAGAGGCAGTCCCACGGGCTCTCCTGAACGGTGATCTTGGGGCCGAGGGCCTGCACGAGGCTGTCCCGTTCGGCAGGAGTGAAACCGCGGAACTGCGCGTGCGCCCGCTCACCGCGGATGGCCGCCACCTGTGCGGCCGAGGCGGAGATGAAGACTGCGCGATAGCCGTCGAGGTAGGGCTTGCCCTTATCCCAGTAGTCGGGGTTCTTCTTGCCCACCAGGTGCGAGCCCTTCACGTGCTCGACGAACTTGAAGGGACCGGTGCCCATGGTCTTCGTCTCGTACCAGCGCATGTCCTTGGCCAGGATGTCCGCCCGGTAGATCCAGTTGAAGGGCGAGGCGAGATTGACGAGGAAGGAGGCCTCCGTCCACTTGAGGCGGAAGCGCACGGTGAGGGGATCAGGCGCCTCGATCGCTTCCACGGCCTGGTAGGCGCCCTTGCGCGCCGAGATGATGCCGGGAGGCGGAAAGACGATCTTGTCGTAGCTCGCCTTCACGTCGCGCGAGGTGAGCACGCTTCCGTCGTGGAAGCGCACGCCCCCGCGAAGCTTGAAGGTGTAGGTGAGGCCATCGGGTGCGATCGTCCACGACTCCGCGAGGTCGGGTGCGGGACGCGTCCCTGTCCGGTCGGTGGGATCGATGCGGAGCAGCGTGTTGTATACGGGGGCGAGCGGGTGGACTGTCCCGAAGGTACCTTCCCGGTGGCCGTCGTACGAGGGCGGCTCGGAGGGAACCAGGAGAACCAGCTCGCCACCGGAACGCGGGCGTTCCTGGCCGGCGGCATGACGCACCGGAATGCTTCCCGCGAGGGCGGTGAGCGCGATACAGATGACGAGCCACGCGGTGCGCACCATGGGTCACTCCCCTGAGGCGACTGGGCGTTGGTGGACACGAATGGTGGCGCTGGACGGGGCGACCTTATCGACTCCTCCGTCTCGCTGTCAAGGCGGCCATACGGTGGGGCGCCGAGCCCGGAGCCGTCTTGCTCGAGATCAGGTCACGCTAGGGATTGAAAGGCGAGGGGACGACGAGGCTCCATCCGCCGTCGATCCGTCCCTCGAGCTCCACAACCCGCCGATGTCGACCTCCACCGCGCGCTCGGCGCCGGGAAGATCGGAGAAGCTCGTCCGGTCCCACAGGATGCGCGCCCGTCCAGTGATCTGTAGCGTGGCTCCCGAGGCGAAGTTCACGACGAGGAACGACCGGGCGCCCGCCGGAATGCTCGGCCCTATGCCCTGACCGAGGTCGCGCGCCATCGCTGTGACACCGGCGCGCCGCTGCACTTCCCGCTCCCCAGCGTGAAAGACGCCCATGACCCTCTTTGGACGGGGGAGCTTCTGCGCAGGATTCGTCAGGACCCTACGGGTCGCCCCACCACGGGCTGTAAACGGAAGGAATCTGCCCAGCGTCCTAGGGACGGAAGCCATCACAGAGGAGAGAGGACATGGGCCGGACACACCTCGAGATGCTGGCGAACTTCCTGATCGTGTTCTACCTGGTCACCCACGGCGTGTCGGTGCCGGCCGGCGGGCGCGGCCAGCTGATCTCCGGCTTCTACCTGTCCATCCGTGCGTGGCTCGCCGGCAAGATCGACAAGCTGACCACACTTCTCGAGCTGACGGGCCAGCTCGCCGAGGGCTAGGCGGTCGCCCGACAGGCCGAGGCCCGGGGCCTCGCGGGACGGAGACTCCCGCGCGACACCCGGGCCTCGATGCGTCTAGAGACAGGCTTCGAAGAGGCCCGCGGCGCCCTGGCCACCGCCGATGCACATCGTCACCACTCCGTACTTCGCCTTGCGACGGAGCATCTCGTTGGCAATGGTGCCGACCATGCGCGAGCCCGTCATGCCGAAGGGGTGGCCGATGGAGATCGAGCCGCCGTTCGGATTGAGCTTCTCCATGGGAATGCCGAGCTTGTCGCGGCAGTAGATCACCTGCGAGGCGAAAGCCTCGTTCAGCTCCCACACGCCGATGTCCTCGAACTTGACGCCCGTGCGCTTGAGCAGCTTTGGGATCGCGTACACGGGCCCGATGCCCATCTCGTCGGGCTCGCACCCGGCCACCGCGAAGCCGCGGAAGATCAGCTTGGGCTTGATGCCGAGCGCCTTGGCGCGGTCCATGGACATGAGCACCGTGGCGGAAGCGCCGTCGGAGAGCTGCGAGGCGTTGCCCGCCGTCACCGAGCCCTGCCCGCTGTCCTTGTCGAAATGGGGCGGCAGCTTGGAGAGACCCTCGAGCGTGGTGTCGGCACGGTTGCACTCGTCCTTGTCGACGTAGTAGTCCTCCTTGCCCACGATCTCGCCCGTCTTCTTGTCGAGGACGCCGCGCACCACCTGCATCGGTGCCAGCTCTTCCTTGAAGAAGCCCTCCTGCTGGCCACGCGCCGTGCGCTGCTGGCTCGCGAGCGAGTACTCGTCCTGGGCCTCGCGGCTGATCTTGTAGCGCTTGGCTACGACCTCGGCTGTGTCGCCCATGACCATGTACAGCGCGGGCTTGTGCTCCTTGATCCACGGGTTGGGATCGCCGTCGCGCTTCATCATGCTGATGCTCTCGAGCCCGCCGCCGATGGCGGCCTCGGCTCCGCCCATGACGATCTGGTGGGCG
>DATGCY010000025.1:0-8227 GCA_035311385.1 Candidatus Methylomirabilota bacterium | reverse complement strand
GTCGCCATCTCTTCGAAGATACCACTTCCCCCTTGACTTCCCCGAGCGCTTTGCCGATAGTGGCCGCACCCCATGAACCCTTGGGCGCGACCGGCCCGCAGGTGATCAGGGAGGCCCGGTGCTCCAGTTCACTCTCCAGCGGCTTCTCTGGCTGATTCCGACCCTTCTCGCGATGGCGCTCGTCACGTTTATCGTGATGCACGCCACGCCGGGCAGCCCGCTCGATCCCGTGGCCGAGGGCGCCAACCCGCTCTCGCCGGAGTCGCAGAAGAACCTCGCGGAGGCCTACGGGCTCGACAAGCCGCTCTGGAAGCAATTCGCCATCTTCGTCAGCAAGGCGGTCCACGGCGACTTCGGCCAGTCCTTCGTCTACAAGACACGTACGGTGACCGAGATCCTGGTTAGCGCTTTCCCGGTCTCCCTGCTCCTCGGTAGCATGGCGCTCGTCCTGGCGGTCGCGGGCGGCGTCACGCTGGGCGTGCTCGCCGCCGTGTACCAGAATCGCTCGTGGGACTACGCGTCGGTCACCGTCGCGACGCTCGGCGTCAGCGTGCCGAACTTCGTGCTCGCGGTGTTCCTGATCATCCTGTTCTCCTTCGTGCTCCCGATCTTTCCCACGGGCGGGTGGGGCGAGCCGAGGCAATGGGTGTTGCCCGCGATCACGCTGGCACTGGGCCCCATGGGCATCATCGCGCGCTTCACTCGCTCGAGCATGGTCGAGGTCATCCGCTCCGACTACATCCGGACGGCGCGGGCCAAGGGACTCGCCGAACGGCCGGTCATCCTGAAGCACGTGCTCAAGAACGCCTGCATTCCGGTGGTCACGCTCCTGGGCCCGCTCTTCGCAGCGGTCGGCACCGGGTCCTTCTTCGTCGAGGCCATTTTCCGGGTGCCGGGGATGGGGCGCTTCTTCGTGGAGTCCATGACGGGACGTGACTACCCGATGATCATGGCCGTGATCCTGCTCTACGGCGCGTTCCTTGCGCTCATGAACCTCGTCGTGGATCTTCTCTATGGCTTTATCGACCCCCGCATCCGGTACTAGCCTCGACGTCGGCGAGATCGTTGCGGCTGCGCCCTCGGCGGTGACGTCGAGCCTCTGGCGCGACGCCTGGCGCCGGCTGCTGCGGAACAAGCTCGCGGTCGTTGGCGGCGTGACGGTGGTGCTCCTGTGCCTCGTGGCGATCTTCGCCGATGTGCTCGCTCCCCAATCGTACGCGAAGGCCAATTTCGGCAGCATTTACCAGTTCCCCTCGCGGGAGTTTCCGTTGGGCACGGATCAGCTCGGCCGCGACGTGCTCTCCCGCATGATTTACGGGGCGCGCGTGTCCATGCTGGTGGGGCTGGGTTCGCAGGTCATCGTCGTGCTCCTCGGCGTGCCGCTGGGTGCGCTGGCTGGTTACATCGGCGGCCGGACTGACATCCTGATTACGCGCTTCATCGACGTGATGTACGCGTTTCCGCGCCTGCTCTTCGTCATCCTCATCATGTCCATGCTGGGCGCCGGCTTGATCAATATCTTCATCGCTCTCGGGCTCACCGGCTGGGTGGGGATTGCGCGCCAGACGCGCGCGCAGGTATTGGCGCTGAAGGAAAAGGAGTTCGTCGAGGGCGCCCGCGCCCTCGGCGCCCGCGGCTGGCGCGTGCTGACGCGCCACGTCCTGCCGAGCGCGCTGACGCCCATCGTGGTGTCCATCACCTTCGGCATCCCCGAGGCGATCTTCACCGAGGCCGCTCTGTCCTTCATCGGCGTGGGCATCAACCCGCCCACACCGTCCTGGGGGCAGATGGTCGGCGAGAACCAGCAGTTCCTGCGCTCCTACTGGTACCTGTGCGTGTTCCCGTCCATCGCTATCGCGGTCACGATGCTGTCGTTCACCTTCTTCGGCGACGGCGTCCGAGACGCCCTCGACCCGAAGATGAAATAACTTTCGAGGAGGAACCACATGCGTATTCCCGACGAGCAGTTGGTTTTGTTCGAGCAGCGCCTCCAGGCCATCGGTCTTGGACGGCGCGATTTTCTCAAGGCCGTGGGCGCCATGGCCGCGCTCGGCGGCCTCGGCTTCGTGACGACGGCCGAGGCGGCCAAACCCTCAGGGCCCGCTCCCGGGGAAAAGCTCGCCAAGGAGCAGATCTTCCGTTACGGCGGGGGTGGGTGGTACCAGTACGAGCCGGCAAGCCACGATTTCAACAAAGATCTCTACTGTAATGGCGTTGTGTCGCTTTTCGCCGGCCTGATGGTCTTCAACGCCGACTTCATTGCCGTGCCCTATCTGGCAACCAAGGTCGACAGCAACAACGACGGTTCGGTGTGGACGTTCACGATTCGCAAGGACTCGCGCTGGTCGGACAACGCGCCGGTCTCGGCGCGCGACTTCGAGTACTCCTGGAAGCGCCAGCTCGACCCCGCGACCGCGGCCCCCTACGCCTCGTTCCTCTACGACATCAAGAACGGCGAGGCGTTCAACAAGAAGAAGATCACCGATCCTGGCCAGGTCGGAGTCCGCGCCAAGGACGACTGGACGCTCGAGGTAACGCTCGAAGGCCCACGGGGCTACTTTCCGGTGTTGACCGCCTATCTTGCCGCCCTGCCGGCCTACCAGCGCGCGGTGGAAAAGTTCGGCGACAAATGGACGGAGCCGGCCAACATCGTCACAAACGGCCCTTTCGTGCTCGACACCTGGGAGCACAACAAGCAGATGACGCTCCGGAAGAATCCGTACTACTTCGGCGCGAAAGACGTCTACCTGACGAAGGTGGTTATCCCGATCATTCCGGTCGCATCCGGCGCGCTGCCGTACGAAAACAACGAGCTTGACATGACTTCGCTCCAGGCCGGCGACCTCAAGCGCTTCCAGTCCGACCCCCGCGCGTCCAAGGATGTGTTCCGCTACCCGTTTCCCGGGACGTGGTACCTCCTGCCCCAGGTGACGAAGCCGCCCTTCGACAACGTCAAGGTGCGCCGTGCCGTCGGACACGCCATCGACCGAGACAACGTCGTGAAGGTGGCGCAGGGTCTGGCTACACCGGCCTGGTCCATGATCCCGCCCGGCTTCCCCGGGGCGATCGACACCCCGGCGATCAAGGCCATTCAGCGCTTCGACAAAAAGGCGGCGCTGGACATGCTCAAGGGCACGCCCTTCGAGGGCGGCAAGAATTGGCCGAAGATCACACTGTCGATGCGCGACGAAGCGCTCGGCGCCAAACCGCTCGCCGAGGCCGTCCAGGCGGTCCTCCTCGAGAACCTCAACATGAAGACGGAGCTCGAGGTGCTCGAGCCGCGGGTCTTCCGCGAGCGCCTCTGGAAGCAGGACCTCCAGTTCGTCTGGATCCGCTGGTTCATGGACTATCCCGACCCGCACAACGAGTACTTCGACACCTTCTACGGCAAGAAGACGACCGGCAGGCGTCAGGCCTGGGTCAACGACGCTTTCGACAAGGAGCTGGAAGCCGGGCGGGACACGCGTGATGCGGCCAAGCGCATGGCGCACTACGCCAAGGCCGAGGAGATCATGCAGACCGACGGCGGCTACGTGCCCGTCGCCTGGGTCGTCCGCTATGGGGCGGCCAAGCCCTGGGTGAAGGGCGTCGAGAAGAACAAGCGGGGCGAATTCGTTGTCGAGGGCAACATCTACCTCGACATGTTGCAGCACCTGTACATCACCGAGAAGGGCTAGGCGTCACGCGGGGTCAGGTCGTGTCGCATGACAGGACCTGACCCCGCTCAAGTTCCGGCGCGTGCCGACCGGGGCGCGCCGCTTCATCGCAACGGTCGCTACGAAACAGCACTCAAGAGCTTGCTCCACGCAGCCCATCGAGCTCCACGGCGGGGCCTTCCGGTGTTCCACTTCGAGGGTGAGCTTCGCCCGCGCAATCCGCTTTCCCGAGGGAGATTCGGGAGGGGGCTGAGCCCCCTCCGAGTTCAATCGTAGACGATCACGCTGCGCTTCACCTCGCCCTGCTGCATCAGCTCGAAGGCATGGTTCAACTCCCAAAGGGGCAGGCGCCGGCTGACCATCTCCTTGAGTTGGTATTTCCCGTCCATGAAGAGATCGAGGAGCATGGGCACGTCCGTCCGCTGATGGCCGCCCCCGAACGAGCTGCCCGTGAGCACGCGCTGTTGCAGCAGCATGCCGGGATCGATGGAGAGCCGCGTACCCGCGGGGCTCACCCCGACCACCACGCACGTCCCACCTCGGTGGGTCGAGGCGAGCGCCTGCTCGATCGTTTTCTGCGTGCCCACCACCTCGAAGGCGAAATCGACGCCGCCCATGCCGCTGAGAGCCTGAACCCGGGCCACCGGATCCTCCTTCGCGGCGTCGACGATATGGGTCGCCCCGAACTCCTCGGCCCATGCGAGCTTCTGCGGATGGACGTCGACGGCGATGATCTTGCCCGCGCCCACCATGCGCGCGGCCTGAATGGTATTGAGCCCGACTCCGCCGCAGCCGAACACGGCCACGCTCGCTCCCGGCGGCACCTTGGCCCGGTTGAACACCGGTCCCGCGCCGGCGAGCACGCCGCAGCTCACCAGGCACGCGAGGTCGAGGGGCACGTCCTTGCGGATGGGGATCACGCTCTGCTCGGGCAGCACGGCGTGGGTGGCATAGCCGGAGACCTGGAGGAAATGATGCAAGGCGTGTCCGCCCTTCCGGAAGCGCGGCGTGCCGTCGAGCATGAACCAGCGTGGCTTGTCACGGAGCGCGCACATGGTCGGCTGGCCCCCGATGCAGTATCCGCAGCGTCCGCAGGAGGGGATGTAGCTCGAGCAGACATGATCGCCGGGCTTGACCGTCTCCACGCCCGCGCCGACCTTCTCGACCACCCCCGCCGCCTCGTGACCGAGGATCACGGGTAGGGGATGCGGATAGTCGCCCGTGATCACGTGGAGGTCGCTGTGGCACACGCCGTTGGCGACCCACCGCACCTGGACCTCCTGGGAGCCGGGCTCGAGGAGCTCCACGTCCTCCACCACCACCGGCTTGCGCACTTCGTAGAGCACTGCCGCGCGTGCGTTCATGGCTCGTCCTCCCTGATCGGTGCGAGGTCGAAGCGGCTGCCTAGCGCCTGCTGGCGGCGAGCAGGATGATCTCGACGAGGCAGCGGCCGGCGAGGGTGGCGCCCACGCAGGCCCGCTGCGGCCAGGTGGAAGCATCGGGCCCGATCCACGGATTCCACACGGCGTCGAAGGCCTGCTTGGTACTCATGTCGGAGAGGAAGACCTGCGCGGAGAGCAGGCGCGTTTTGTCCGTGCCCGCGGCGGTCAGGCTCTCGTCGAGCAGCTGCAGACAGCGGCGCGCCTGCGCCTGCACGTCGCCCGTCTCGTCGTCCGAGGTAGCGACCGTCCATACCAGATCCTGGTAGGCGACGGTTCGGCTGCGGCCGGACGCCGATCCCTTCCACCGCTGGATGGGCAGCATCAGGGGGCGAGGGTGCCGTGGGCCGCTTCGGACTGCGTGGGCTGGAGGGAGACGTGACTGTGCACGCAGGCCCACCGCCCTTCGCGCCGAGCGAGGATGAAGGTGGCGCGGCCGGGTCGCTTGAAGGGCTTCCCGTCGGGCCCGGTAGCCTCCGACGACCAGCCCGCGGCAATCCACGCGGTGTCGCCGTCCGCGCGGACCACCGGTTTCGCGTCGATGGTGAAGTTACGGATGCGCGGCCACACGTTGCGCCACTGCTCGCGCACGATGCTGTCGAGGCCGTGCACGGCCATGGCCCAGGTGCCGAAGGCCACTGCGTCGTTGGCGAACATGCGCCGGCCCGCGTCGAAGTCGCGTCCCCGGCACGCCGTCTCGAACTCGCGCAGCCACTGCAAGGCTTCCTGATCGGGTGTGGGCATGGGGGGAATTATGCGCTATTCTCCCGGCATGGAAAAGCTCACCGTCGACGCGCTTCGTACTCTCGCGAAGGCTCAGGGACTCGAGCTCACCGATGCGGAGCTGACTGCGCTCCTCCCGCTGGTGGAGGGAGGCCGTCAGAGCCTGGCCGCCATTCGTGACCTGCCCGTCGAGTGCGAGCCCGCGTCGCAGTTCCGGATTCTGTGAGCGAGGGCATGTCGTGAGCGAACTCTGCTGGACATCGATGACGGAGCTGGCGCGCATGATCGCCGGCAAGAAGGTCTCGCCCGTGGAAGTGGTGCAGGCCCACCTCGATCGCATCGCGGCCATCGATGGCAAGGTGAAGGCGTACATCACGGTGATGGGCGAATCTGCCCTCGCTGCCGCGCGCGCCGCGGAGGCGGCCGTGCAGTCCGGGGCTACCCTCGGGCCGCTCCACGGCGTGCCCGTGGGGCTCAAAGATCTCTACTGCACCAAGGGTGTCAAGACTACGGGCGGCTCGAAGCTCCTCGGGGATTGGATCCCCGGCGAGGACGCCACCGTCACCGCGCGGCTCGCGGGGGCGGGCGCCATCTGCCTGGGCAAGCTCAACATGCACGAGTTCGCCTACGGGCCCGAGGGCCTCAACCCGCACTATGGCACGCCCTGGAATCCGTGGGACGTGACGACCCACCGGATCTGCGGCGGCTCGTCGTCCGGCTCGGGCGCGTCGGTGGCCGCGGGCATCTGTGCCGGCGCCCTCGGCTCGGACACTGGAGGATCGATCCGCATTCCCTCGTCGCTCTGCGGCCTCTCCGGCATCAAGCCCACCTACGGACGGGTGAGCCGCGCCGGCGTGTTGCCGCTCGCATGGTCCATGGATCACGTCGGCCCCATGTGCCGGAGCGCCGCCGACTGCGCGTTGATGCTGGCGCCCCTGGCCGGCTACGACCCGCGCGATCCGACGACGAGCGTGCTGCCCGTGCCGGACTACGCCGCCGCCCTCACCGGACAGGTCAAGGGACTTCGCATCGGTCTCCTCCGCTCCTTCTTCCTCGAGAGCGCGGGCGCGCCGCAGCGTGCTGCCGTCGAGGCGGCCGCCAAGCTCCTCGAGGGCCAGGGCGCCTCCGTCGAGTCCGTGGATCTCAAGAAGGTCGATCTCGGTCCCGCCGTCTCGCACGCCGTGCTCGCTCCCGAGGCCTACGCCTATCACGAAGAGTGGCTCAAGACGCGCGCGGCGGAGTACGGCCCCGATGTTCGCGAGCGGCTCCGGCTCGGAGCCTTCGTCACCGGAGCCGAGTACCTGAAGGGCCAGCGCTTGCGCGCCCTGCTCCGTGACGAGGTGGATCAGGTCTTCGCCAAGCTCGACGTCCTGCTCGCCCCTACCACGCCGGTGGAGGCGACGGCGGTGGGGCAGAGCGAGGTCCGCATCGGCGACGGCACCTTCCCCGTGCGCCCGAGCCTGATCCGCTACACGCGGCCCTTCAATCTCACGGGTCATCCCGCAGCGTCGGTTCCGTGCGGTTTCACCACGGATGGCCTGCCCATCGGCCTCCAGATCGTCGGGCGCCCCTTCGACGAGGCCACGGTGCTGCGGGTCGCCGACGCCTATCAGCGCCTCACGGACTGGCACACACGTCGAGCTCCGCTCGGCAGTTGACGACGGCGGCGATGGTGGGGGCCGCCGCGGCCCTGGTGGCCGCGGGGTGCACCATGGGCGCGCAGACTATGGAGCAGGCTCTCGCCTTTCAGCGCTGGCGACGCTGCAATACCTTCGCCACCATTACCCTCCAGCGCATCGACCTGGACGGGCGGGTGATCGTGACGGGAGGCGAGACGGAGCAGGGGCGATTCCTCGAGTGCATGGCCACGGAGGCGCGGGAGCAACAGAGGAGCAAGCCTGACCTCGTGGTGCCGGCCCCCGTCGTGAATCCGCTCCCGCGCTGAAGCGAGCGCATCGTGGACGATCCGGAGCCTGTCCATCTTCCCATCGAGGACGCGCTCGATCTCCACGCCTTCGCCCCGAAGGACGTGCGGCCGGTCGTCGAGGAATATCTGAAGGAAGCGGCAGCGCGGGGCTTTCGCGAGGTGCGTCTCATTCACGGTCGCGGGATTGGGGTGCAGCGGGCGAGCGTGCAGGCGCTCCTCGTGGGGCATCCCCTGGTGCTGCGCTTTTTCGACGCACCGCCCGAGCGAGGCGGGTGGGGCGCCACGGTTGTGGTGCTGCGCGTCTAGTCTCGGTCCGCCCGGAGGAGGATGAGTCGGTCGGAGAAGGTCTGGATCCCGCCGTTGTCGACCGTGAACTCGAAAGCTTCGCGGCAGCGGGAGGGTGCGGTCAGGATGAAGCGCTCCAGATCGGCCTTGGCCTCCGCCGTCATCCGCTGGCGCTCCGTCCAGTCGTCCCAGGGGCG
>DATGCY010000024.1:0-2715 GCA_035311385.1 Candidatus Methylomirabilota bacterium | reverse complement strand
AACTGGCGCCGCGAGGACGGCAAGGCGGGAGTGCCCGCGTCGAACAACGGCCGCGTCGGCAAGACCGCGCGCTTCATCGGCCGCGCCTCTCACGCGGGCGGGGCGCCGCATCTCGGCGTCAACGCGCTCTACGCCGCGCAGATTGCGCTGGCGGGAATCAATGCCGTGCGAGAGACTTTCCGCGACGAGGACTCCATCCGCGTGCATCCTATCCTCACCCACGGCGGCTCGCAGGTGAACGTGATCCCCGGAGAGGCGCGCCTCGAGATGTACGTGCGAGGCAAGAGCGCGGAGGGCGTGGCGGAGGCGAGCGTGCGCGTCGACCGCGCGCTACGGGCGGGCGCGCTGGCCCTGGGTGCTCAAGTGGAGATCGAGACGCTCCCCGGGCCCATGCCGCTCCTCTGCGACGGCGCCATGGCGAAGCTCTTCGAGTCGGCGGCGCGGGGCCTGGTGGGCGAGGAGCACTACCGGAACATTCCGCACCGCTCGGGTTCCACCGACATGGGGGACCTGAGCCAGATCATGCCCATCCTCCACCCGTACATGGGAGGAGCGACAGGTGCGGGTCACTCCGCGGAGTTCCACATCGTGGACAAGATGCTCGGCTACGTGCTGCCCGCCAAGGCGCTCGCGAGCATGGCCATCGATCTCCTCGCCGAGGGCGGCACGGGCGCGCGCGAGGTCTTGAAGACGGCTAAGCCCCCCATGACACGCGAGGGCTATCTCGCCTTCCAGCGCGGTATCGCGCGCCGCGAGCGCTTCGACGGCGCCGCCTGACCTCCGGCCGCTCAGGCGCTCTTGGCGAGCGGACCGCGCAGCAGACGTCCGGGCAGAGCGCCGGTGTGCTTGCCGTCGCGCAGCAGGACCTCGCCGTTCACCACGGTGGCCGCGACGCCCCGGCAGCGTTGGGTCAGCCGCTTGGCGCCGGCGGGGAGGTCGCTGACCACCTCGGGCATCTCGGGCCCGATGGTGTCCGGATCGAAGACCACGAGGTCGGCCGCGAAGCCCTCGCGCACCAATCCCCGATCTGCAAAGCCCCAGCGCGTCGCTGTGTCGAACGAGATCATGCGCACGGCCTGCTCCAGGGTGAAAGCCTGCTTGGTCCGCACCCAGTGGCTGAGCAGATGGGTCTGGAGGGAGGCGTCCATGAGCTGCGAGACGTGGGCGCCCGAGTCGGAGAAGGTGACCACGGTGTGCGGGTGCTTGATCAGCTCGAGGGCGTGGTCCTGGTTCTCGTTGGCGATGGGCTGGAGGAAGAAAAGCTCGAAGTCCTTCTCGAGGGCGAGGTCGATCATGGCCTCCACCGGATCGACGCCGCGCTTCTTCGCCACCTCGGCCACCGTCTGGTGCGGCCCCTCCACGGTGTCCATGACGAAGAGCCAGTCGTAGACGGGCGGACGCGCCTCCGTGCCGAGGGCCTTGCGCGTATCGCGTTCGCGCGCGGCCTCCACGAGGCGGCGCCGCAGCTCGGGATCGCGCAGGCGCTGCTTCTGCTCTGCCAGAGGTAGGGCGCGCAGATCCTTCCATACAGGTAGCCGGTCGAAGGGGAGCTGCGTCTTGAAGGAGAGGATGGCGGAGAGCCAACGGCTGTGCACCTGGCCGAACATGCGGCCACCCGCCGCGGCCGTCTCCTCGAGGAGCGTGAGGTAGTTGCGCCAGATGTCCGGCGCGTCCTTGCGGCTGAAGACGCCGAAGGTGATGGGACGCCCCGTCTCCACCGCGAGCTCGCGGAGCCGGCGGTGATAGTCCTTGAGGCCCGGGTTGCCCGGCTGGCGATCCACGCCCTCCCCCGCGATCTCGAAGATGCCCGTGTTCATCTCGCCCATCACTCCCACGAGCCGGCGCACCTCGTCCCACGGCGCGACCCGGCTCGCCACCGGGCGGTGATCGGGCGTCTCGTGGCTCGGCGAGCGGGACGTGGTGAAGCCCATGGCGCCTGCGGTGAGCGCGCTGCGGAGCTCCTTCTCCATCGCCTTCAGGTCGTCCTCGGTCGCTGCCTGGTCGAAGGCGCGCTCCCCCATGACGTAGGTGCGCAGGGCGGAGTGACCCATGTAGCCGGAGTAGTTGATGCCCTTGGGCAGCGACTCGAGGGTGTCGAGAAACTCGGCGTACGTGGTCCAGCGCCACTCGATGCCCGCCTCCATCGCTTCTGCGGAGATGTCCTCGGCGCGCTGGAGATTGCGGATGACGAGGGCCCGGTCGGCCTTGGCGCAGGGCGCCAGGGTGAAGCCACAGTTGCCCATGACCACGCTGGTGATGCCGTGCCAGCAGGACGACGTCCCCAGCGGATCCCAGAACACCTGGGCGTCCATGTGGGTGTGGCCATCTACGAAGCCGGGGGAGACGACCCGGCCCTCGGCGTCGATGACCTCGCGCGCGGACTCACGGATGCGACCGATGGCGGTGATGCGCCCCTCCTTCACGCCCACGTCGGCGCGATAGCGAGGCAGACCGGAGCCATCCACCACCCAGCCATTCTTGATCACGAGGTCAAAGGCCATCCGACGGTCCTCCCTGTCCTGAAGCCTGGGCACCGCAGCCCTTCGAAGTGGGCCTATGGTACCCCACCCCGAGGCATACTCAAGGGTCTGGATTCAGGCTTTGACTTGCCTCGGAGAGGCGCCTAGACTCCGCCGACATGGACATCGGAATCTTCGACCACCTCGACCGCCGGGACATGCCGCTCGACGAATTCTACGAGATGCGGCTGCGCCT
>DATGCY010000023.1:0-5957 GCA_035311385.1 Candidatus Methylomirabilota bacterium | reverse complement strand
GGCTTGCCGGCGGAATCGGGATCGTAGAGACGCCAGACGAGCAGCACGCCGCCCAGAGCGAGAAAGGGCAGGACGAGCGGCCAGTTGTCTCCGACGAACGACCGCGCGTTCTGCAGCACGCTGGGGCCGCGAATGGCGCCGGGCGGCCATCCCACCGCGATGGTGAACCCCTCGCGCGGACGGAGCGGACGTGTCGTCCGGAAGGTGAGGAAGGTATCGGCCCGGTCCTCCGTGTAGCCCGAGTCCGAGGTCCCGGGGGCGCCCGTGTAGGCGGTGGAGACGACGCGATCCAGGGAATTGCCCGGAGGCGAGGACACCACCACCTCGACCTGCTTGATGGGGACGTCCCAGTCCGTCCCGGTGACGTTCCAGAAGAGCTCCTCGCGGCCATCCACGTCGATGAGGGCGCGGCGCACCCGGTAGGTGATGATCACGGTCTTCGTCGTGTTCTGGGCACCCGGAATCCAGACGTGCACACGGACCGCGCGGCCGACGCGCGACACCTCCGTGCGCAGGGGCCGCACGTTCTCGTCGAACACGTGCACGTCGTCCAGATGCAGCGTGACGGCAAGCCCACGCCGCTCGTAGCGCACGGGAATAGTGCGGAAGATGCCCTGGTGGCTTCCCCGGAAGTCGATGGTGATCGACTCGCGGACGCGCAGAGCAGCGTCCGGCTCGACCTCGAGGGTGACGGCGTAGCGATCGACGGAGAATGATCCCGACTGGGCCGCCGCAGGGGCGGCCAGGGCCAGGAGCAGGGCGACGGCACACAGGGCCGGTCTGATGAGCCTAGCTCCCGAGTGACACCGTCAGGACCTGCCGCTCTTCCAGAGCGTCCAGCTTGACGTAGCGGCGGGTTTCCTTGCTCCGCGCGGAGCGCGTCGCCTCGTGCGCCTTCACCACCACGTGCCGCGTGTCGCGCGCGGGGGCGGCGTGGCCCTTCATGGACCCGACGCCGTTGAGCGCGGCATCGGTGCGGCGCGTGAGCTCCCCACGCTCGGTGAGCGACACCAGACGATTGGAGGTGACGATGACGAAGACCACCATGGCGCCCAACACGAAAAACGGTATGTCCATGCGCGGCCCTCCCCGATCATCATAGAGGCAGCAGGGATCCTCGCCAAGGAATGCCACTAACGGAGGAGTGCCCGACCCAGGGACAGGGCGAGGCCATTGACCACGATGGCGCTCACCGAGGCTAGCGTGTAGGTTGCCCCGATGCTGAGACGCGTGAGACCGAAGCCCACGATGAGGAAGAAGAGCGCGAAGGCGAAGGAGCCCACGATGCCTCCCATCATCACGCGAATGCTCGCGTCGGAGCCCTCGGAGCGCTGTGCGAAGACGGAGAGCACGAGGAGGAAGACGGGGATGGGGGAGAAAAGCCCGCTCAGGGTGGGACCGAGACGGCTGGCCGCGGTGGTGAGAATGAGGACCACGCTCGTGGCCACGATCATGCGCAGAGGCACGTCCCACGCGGGCGGTCTGACGCGCGCGGTGCCCGGGGCGGTCGCGGGCAGGCCGAGCCCCGCCACCACGAGGGTGGCGCAGACGAGCACGAAGGCACCCGCGAGAGAGAAGCTGATCCGGCTAAGGATGGCGAGTCCGACCACGAACGCGACGAGGGTGGCCGCGGTGCTGCCGATCCACCCTGTGAGTCTCGCCGCCCGGCCATAGACCAGGCACGAGAAGCCCATGGCGGCGAGGCCGAGGAGCGTCCCCACCGCGGCGCCGGCGGCGAAGGCCGGCCCCTGCTCGATGGCGAGGAACACGGAGACAGGCGCCGAGGTGAGGGGAAAGCCGGCCAGCCACCCACCCACGCCCGGACCCCAGCGGCGAGTGACCAGGGTGGCGATGGCGATCAAGAGCGGCGTCACGATGAGCTTGAGCCAGAACGCTCCCGCGGCCACGGCGCCACTCATCCGGCGGACGCTAGCACGCGGCTCGCGCGGGCGTCAAACGCAGGACGCGCCCGGGCCCCACGGGGTATCGTAGCGGCCATGAGCGACTGGGCCATCTTCGACCGCACGCTGATTGCGAAGCGCCAGAGCATCGTCACCGGCTTCCTCGAGCTCTTGCGACGTAACACCGTGAGCCAGAATCCCGAGGGCGTGCGCGCGGGCGGCGAGTGGCTGGCCGCCCACATGCGGGGCCGCGGGCTCGAGGCGCGCGTGCTGGAGACGGGCGGCGGCCCCGCGGTGTTCGGGGAGCGCCGCGTGCCCGGTGCCGTGCGCACCGTGCTGATCTACTGCCACTACGACACCAAGCCCGCTCCTCCCAAGGAGTGGTTCCAGCCCTCGCCGTTCGAACCCGTCTTCCGCAAGGTGGGCGAGGCAGACGACGCGGCCGCCGTTCCCTTCGAGCAGCTCGCCGCCGAGGACCTCCTCGGCTGGCGCGTGTTCGCCCGCGGAGCCTCCGATGACAAGGGGCCAATCTGGTCGCACCTCGAAGCCCTCGCCCTCATGGACGAGGTCGGTCTGCCGCCCCGGGTCCACATCAAGTTCATCTTCGACGGCGAGGAGGAGATCGGCAGCCCGTACTTCGGCCCCTTCACCGAGGCGCACCGCGATCTGCTCGCCGCCGATCTCGTGCTCGTCACCGACGGCCCCAAGCACGGCAGTGGGCGACCCACCATCGCCTTCGGGGCGCGCGGCGTGCTCAAATTCGAGCTCACTCTGGAAGGCGCGCGGCGCGATCTCCACTCCGGCAACTTCGCCGTACCCAATCCCAACTGGCGGCTGGCCGGTCTCCTCTCGAGCATGGCCGCTCCCGACGGCACGCCACTCATCGAGGGCTTCGAGGAGGGCGTGCTCGGGCCGACCGCGGCGGAGCGAGAGCTCATGGCACGCTTCCCCATCGACCTCCCCGCCCTCGAGCGCGAACTCGGCGTGACGCTGCCCGCGAACTACCTCGAGCGGATCATGTTCCACTCCACCCTGACCATCCGCGGCCTGCAGAGCGGCTTCGTGGGAGCGGAGGCCAACACCATCATCCCGCACCGGAGCACGGTGGCCATCGACATCCGGATGGTGAAGAACCAGAAGCTGGAGACGGTGTACCGGCGCGTGCTCGACCACATCCGCGCCCAGGGCTTCGATGTGATCGAGGGTGCGGAGGCTCCCCTGCCCGAGGGACGCCGCGAGCGGACGGTGCGGGTGGCGGACAGGGGCGGATACGATCCTGCCAAGACGGCGGCCGATCTGCCGGTGTGCGCGGAGATCGTTGAGGCAATCGAGCGCGCGCACGGCGGGCAGCGGGCGGTGGTGATGCCGACCTTGGGAGGGAGCGTGCCCATCTGGGCCTTCACGGACATCCTGAAGCTCCCGACCATCCTCGTGCCCTACGCCAATGCCAACAATCGCCAGCACAGTCCCAACGAGCACTTGCGGCTGGATCACCTCTTCCAGGG
Organism: Candidatus Methylomirabilota bacterium; assembly: GCA_035311385.1. Lineage (GTDB taxonomy): Bacteria > Methylomirabilota > Methylomirabilia > Rokubacteriales > CSP1-6 > AR37. The sequence continues at coordinate 2,551 of DATGCY010000023.1, read as the reverse complement.
CGTTCGGACGACGGCCCAGCTCCTTCGCGACTTGGGCGCGTGACCCGTAGGCAAGCGCGGAGCGGGCGGGGGCGGCCGGCGCTCCCCAGACCACGCTGAGTCGCAATCCGCGGGGCCACTCCGGCCCGCCACGAGATATTGCGTGCTCGCTTCGACTACACCCAGAAGATATGGGTCTGGGGAGCGCCGGCCGCCCCCGCCCGCGCCGCGTGGTTGCGGCTCATGGCAATGCGATCTCCGGCGCACCCTCGCCAGTTCACTCCTTGTCGTGACGACCGCCGAGGGGCCGAGAGGGGGATCAGTGGGGGAGCCACCACTGGCGGCCGTCGCGCTGGATGAGGGCGTCGGCGGCCAGCGGGCCCCAGGCGCCCGCCGTGTAGTTGGGAAAGTCACGGGCGGGCAGCGAGGCCCACACGTCGACCACGGGGGTGGCGATGCGCCAGGCCTCCTCGACCATGTCGGCACGATGAAAGAGGGTGGAGTCGCCGACCATGCTGTCGTAGAGCAGGCGCTCGTAGCCAGTGGCCGCGTTGGTCTCCCCAAACTGGCGATAGCTGAAGTCGAGCTTGACGGTGTTGAGCTCCATGGCCGGCCCTGGGTGCTTGGCCTTCATGCGGATCTCGATTCCCTCATCGGGCTGGATGTGAAGCACCATCCGATTGGGCTCGATCTGGTCCTCGCTCTGATCGAAGAGGAGGAGGGGAGGCCGCCGGAACTGGATCATGATCTCGGTGTCGCGCCTCGGCAGACGCTTCCCCGAGCGAAGGTAGAAAGGCACGCCGGCCCACCGCCAGTTCTCCACCTGGATCCGGAACGCGGCGTAGGTCTCGGTGTTCGACTGTGGGTTGACCTTCGGCTCGCTGCGGTAGCCGGGCACGGATTGTCCGTCGATCTCCCCGGAGCTGTACTGCCCACGCACGGCGCGCGCCAGTACGTCCTCCGGTTTCCAGGTTCGAATAGCCTTCAACACCTTGACGCGCTCGTCGCGCACGGCGTCGGCTTGGAACGAGGTGGGTGGCTCCATGGCCACGAGGGCGAGGAGCTGGAACATGTGGTTCTGCACCATGTCCCGCACCACCCCCGCCTTGTCGTAGTAGTTGCCCCGATCCTCCGCCCCCACCGTCTCCGCCACCATGATCTGCACGTGATCGACGTAGCGCCGGTTCCAGATGGGCTCGAACATGCCGTTGGCGAAGCGGAAGACCATGATGTTCTGCACGGTCTCCTTGCCGAGGTAGTGATCGATTCGGTAGATTTGGCGCTCCTCGAGGACGCGGCCGAGTTCGGCGTTAAGGGCGCGGGCGGAGTCGAGGTCACGCCCGAAGGGCTTCTCGATGACCACGCGACGCCAGCCTTCCTCCCCGCTCCTGACCAGGCCCGCCTCGCCCAGGCGTTTGACGATCTCGCCGAAGAACTCGGGCGGCGTGGCGAGATAGAAGAGCACGTTGCCCATGGTGTGCTGTGAGTGGCCGACCTCCTCGAGGAGGGTTTTGAGCCGGGTGTAGGTCGCGGGATCGGTGAACTCGCCCGATTGATAGAAGAGGCTTGCGCGCAACTCCGACCACAGGGCCTCGTCCACCTTCTGGGTGGCGAACTCGTGGATGTCCTTCGTCTGCTCCTCGCGGAACTGCTCGTGGCTCTTCTCCTTGCGTGTCACCCCTACGATGGCGAGTTGGTGCGGGAGGAGGCCGGCGGCCTTCAGATTGTAGAGGGCGGGAAGCAGCTTGCGTTTGGTCAGGTCGCCCGCCGCGCCGAAGATCACGAAGGCGCAAGGGGGCGCAGGCTTCAGTCCGGGCGCGCTCATGCCGGTTTCCCTCCCTGTCCCCGCGCGGCCAGAAAAAGACTCCGCAACCGTATCGTCCTCTCCTCGGGCATCTCAAGGCCCTCCGCTCGACCGATGAGCGCTACGGCCGTCCGATAAATCGCGAGATGGGTCCGGCACATGAGATCCCCTGGGTGGTCATCGGATCGTCACGATCCCTCTCGCCGTGTCCGCTCGCAGTCTAGGAACGCCGCGCGCGAGGTGTCAAGCGCACGTCCTCTGCTCACGATGCGTGCATGCGGGTGGCGACGCGCGCCGCGCCCCATAGCGGTGCTCGCTCGTCGAGGACCACGCGCACGGGAATTTGGGAGAGGAGCGCATCGAGGCGGCCCTTGCCGAGGAAGGCCTGCATGAAGCGGCCCTCTCCGAGCTTGCTCCGGATCTTCGGAGCGATGCCGCCCGCTAGCACCACGCCGGCCAGAGCGAGGGAGGCGAGGGCGAGATTGCCGGCCTGGGCGCCGTAGAGGGTGACGAACCGGTCGAGGGCTTCCACGCAGACGGGATCGCGGCCCTGGAGGCCGACCTCCCCCACCACCGCACTGGGATCCTCTCGCTGCAGGCGCTCGCGCAGCCATTCCGGCGCGGCATGGCCCGCGCGCATCTGGAGGAAGCGATAGATGTTGTGCAACCCCGGCCCCGACACCACGCGCTCCCAGCTCACGTGACCGAACTCCGCGCGCAGGAAGCGCAGGAGGTCCACGTCCACCTCGTCGTGCGGCGCGAAATCGG
>DATGCY010000022.1:0-2781 GCA_035311385.1 Candidatus Methylomirabilota bacterium | reverse complement strand
GCCACTCCCTGCTGGGCGACGTAGCGCCCGCCCCGGGTACGCTTCTGCCCGAGCTCTATGGTGTCGGTGCCCGTGAGCCCGTCGAGGAAGCCCCAGATGTAGTGTCGGCGGCGCTGCTCGCCGTCGCTCACGATGTCGATGCCGGCCTCTTCCTGATCGAAAAGGGCCAGGCGCACGGCGTCGTCCTGCGCCTCGCGGAGACGGTCAGCGGGCGCCACCCACGGCGCGAAGAGCTGGTGGGTCGAATCCGCGAGCCAGGAGGGCTTCGGCAAGCTGCCGGCGAGCGTAGTCGTGAGCATGGCCGAGCCACCATAGCGGGACTCGCGACGGCCGTCAATTCGCGGAGGCGCAACACTTCCGTGGGGAACCTCGCGCTATAATCCCCGCGGCTCATTCGCGGCGGCCACCGCGCCGCTTCGACGATTCCCCCGAGATCGAAGGAGGCAGACGATGACACGAGCGGTAGCGCTGGTGCTGATCGTGGGGCTCCTGGGAGCGGCTGGCCCAGCCGCCGCGCAGGGACCCATCGTGGCGCAATTCTGGTATTCCTTCGGAGGCACGAATCGCGAGGTGACGGAAGCGCACATCAAGCGCTTCAACGAGTCGCAGTCCAAGTATCGGATCGAGGGCACCTTCCAGGGCGACTACTTCGACGCCCTCGCCAAGATCCGCGCGGCGGCGGCGACCAAGACGGCGCCCGCGGCCTTTCACGTGATCGGCGAAGCGGTGCCCCAGCTCGCGGCCTCCGGCCTCTTCGAGAATCTCGAGCCCTATGCCAAAGGGCCGAACGGCGTCAATCTCGAGGACTACCTGCCCGGCCAGACACAGAACACCTACTTCGACTACCTCGGCAAGCCTCCCGCTCCCCTCATGGTCCTGCCCTTCTTCCGCTCCACGCCCATCCTCTACTACAACGCGGACATGCTCGCGGCCAAGGACGTGAAGGTCCCGACCACGTGGGACGAGCTGCGCGACGCAGCGGGTAAGCTCACCGTGCGCGAAGGCAGCGAGACCAAGGTGTACGGCTTCGAGGTGCCTGTGGACTGGTGGTTCTGGTTCGCGTTGCTCCACGAAGCGGGCGGCTCGCTCGTGACGCCCGATGGCAAGAGGGCTGCGTTCCGGGAGAAAGGGACGGAGGCGCTCCAGTTCTGGGTTGACCTCGTGAACAAGGACAAGACGATGAAGCGGCCGCCGGGCAAGGACTACAACGCCTGGACGGTGACCAACACGGACTTCATCAACGGCAAGACGGCCATGATCTTCACCTCCACCGCGTTCCTCAACTACATGACGGAGAATGCCAAGTTCAAGCTGGGCACCGCCTTTCTCCCCGGCAAGGTCAAGCAGGCCGTGCCCACGGGCGGAACCTTCTTCGTCATAGCCCGCGACGCGCCCACGCCCCAGAAGGAAGCGGGCTGGGCCTTCATCAAGTGGATGACGGAGCCCGCGCAGACCATCTCGCTGTCCAAGGCCACGGGCTACATGCCCATCCGAACGTCCGCGGTGGACTCGCCGGAGATGCAGGCCTTCTACAAGCAGAACCCGAACTACAAGACGGCCATCGATCAGCTCCGCACCGCGCAGCGCTTCCCCTACACACCGGCACTGATCGAGATCCAGCGCGAGGTAATCCAGCCCAACCTCGAGGCAGCCGTACTCGGCATCAAGTCCGCGGCGGAGGTGATGCAGGCGGCCGAGGCCAAGGCCAACGAGTTCCTCGCGAAGCAGCCGTAGGGCCCGCGCGGAGGCGCGGCTGGGATATGCCCTGGCCGCGCCTTCGCTGCTCCTCTTCGCCCTCGTCTATCTCTATCCCGTCGCCTATTCCGCCTGGGTCAGCTTCTACGAGTGGGACCTGGTCATGCCCGCTCGCTGGGTCGGCGTGGCAAACTATCGCGCGCTCGCCTCCCCAGAATTCCTGGAAGTCGTCACCAACACCGTCACGTACTCGGTGGGCGTGGTCCTTCTCTCCCAGACCGCCGGACTTGCCCTCGCCGTGCTCCTGAACGATCGCACGCGCATGGGCGCGCTCTTCCGGGCCTCGATCTTCAGCTCCTACGTCGTCTCCTGGGTCGCCGTTTCTCTCCTCTGGATCTGGCTCCTCGACCCGCAGTACGGCCTCGTCGCCCATCTCTTCAGGCTCGTGGGTCTCCCCGCGCTGAACTGGCTGGGCGACCATCGCCTCGCCCTGTGGTCGCTCGTGCTCGTCACCGTGTGGAAGACCGTTGGGTATCCGATGGTGATCTACCTAGCCGGACTCCAAGCCATCCCCGGCGATCTCTACGAGGCGGCCGCTCTCGACGGAGCGGGAGCGTGGCAACGCTTCCGGCACGTGACGTGGCCGCTCCTCACCCCGACCACCCTCTTCCTCCTGATCACATTGACCATCACGAGCTTCCAGGGCTTCGACATCGTGAAGATCATGACGCAAGGTGGGCCGGTCACCTCGACGGTGATTTACGTCTACTACATCTACGAGCAGGCCTTTCAGTACTTCAAGCTCGGCCGGGCCTCCGCGGCCGTGGTGCTGTTCTTCACGGTGATCGTGGCCCTCACGTTCGCCCAGTGGCTGGTCTTCCGACGGCGGGTGCACTACTCGGCGTGAGCGCCCGTGGCCCCGCGCTCCGCTCGCTCATCCTGGCTGCCCTGGGACTGGTCGCCATCGTCGAGGTCTTTCCCTACTTCTGGATGGTGAGCACGTCGCTCCAGGACATGGCGGCCGTCACCCGTGTTCCCCCCACCCTCTGGCCGGAAACCTTCCACTGGGAGAACTACGCCAAGGCG